>JAUWOB010000015.1 GCA_030612345.1 Dehalococcoidia bacterium
GCAGTTAGGGCCGATAATCCGGACACCCTTTCTGCGAGCAACCTCGGCCAGTTCAGATTCCAGCCTGATTCTCTGTTCGTCGCCGGTCTCGCTGAAGCCCGATGTACAGAAGTGAACTGCTCGTGCCCCCTTTTCAGCACATTCTTCCACAAGCTGGGGAGCGATCTGGGCATTAACCAGGCCGATCACGTAGTCGACGTTGCCGGGGACATCTTTGAGACTCCTATGAACCTTGTGCCCTTTGATCTCGCCACCCTTGGGATTAACGAGATAGATGGGACGGTCGAATTTGGATTCGATGAGGCCATCCAGGAAGGTGCGCGTCCAGTGCCCGGTCTCGGCAGTTGTGATGCCGACAAGGGCGATCGAACGGGGTTGGAAAAGAAACTCCAAGCCGTGCTGATGGGTGTTCTTCATGCTCCTCGTTCAGTGATGCTCTGTCGGTCTAAGTGGACGGCGAGGGAAGCTCACAGCGAAGAAGCCGCATACCTGTAAGAGCATGCGGCCGCTAGTTTCTGATGTCATTTCTTCTGAGATTGCCGTGCCGTTTGGCGCTATGTTAGCGAAGCTGCAAGGCTGCCTCTGCCGGAAGTATAGCAAAGAGCCTGCCGATTGTAAACGCTACGTGAGCGAGGGGATCGCCACTGCCCAATGCAAGGAGACCAGGCCCTGGCTAGGCAACACCAGATTAGCGGCAGCCAATTCCTGCAAGTGGCGATTTCTTCACGGCAATCGTATTTGATGGACGAACGAATATATGCTACATTGTGCCTGGATTCCGGATATCGAAGCTCTTCCATAATGTCTTTGCTGTAACCCAACGATAGTCCAATTTGAGCTCTCCTGAGTTCAGATTGCCATGAGGAGGCCCGCGTTGAAAGCGGAGAAATTACGAGTATTCGAGTGTATGTTCAACCCGAGTACGGTGGCCGTCATAGGAGCCTCCAACTATGATGGTTTCTCACAGGCTCTGATGAGCACAAAACTCAGAGACAATCTGTTCCTGGTCAATCCCAAGCGCAAAGAACTCCACGGCAGAAGATGCTATGCCAGCATTCTAGATATCGAGGGCCCCATCGACTATGTTGTCATAGCAGTGCCAGCATTGCTTGTCCCAGGAGTATTGACCGAATGCGTCGAAAAAGGCGTAGAAACTGTCCATATCTTTACGGCCGGCTTCAGCGAGACCGGCGTAGCAGAAGGGAAAGCTCTAGAGGACGAGGTGAAGGACATAGCCAGAGGCAAAGCGAGACTGATCGGTCCTAATTGCATGGGCATATGCTGCCCTAAGTCGGGGCTGACCTTTATTCCAGACGCCTCAACGGAGACAGGCCCGGTGGGGGTGATCTCACAAAGCGGCACCTTTGCCGAGCAATTCCTGTCTATCGGGAAGCTCAGGAATGTGAGATTCAGCAAGGTTATCAGCTACGGGAACGCCATAGACCTGGACTGCCCAGACTTCCTGGAGTATCTGACGCATGACCCCGAAACCGAGGTCATAGCTTTATACATGGAAGGAACAAAGAACGGCAATCGTCTCAGGGCAGCAATGACCCAAGCTGCAAAGCTAAAGCCGGTGCTGGCACTCAAAGGAGGAGTAACGGAGCATGGCAGCCGGGCAGCATCCTCTCACACAGGCTCATTGGCCGGTTCACCGGAGATCTGGAGTTCACTTTTCAGACAGGCCGGTGTAGTCCAGGTGGAGGACTTCGAAGAACTTTTGGATGCGGCCCTGGCATTGTCCTGTATCTCTCTCCCTTCGGGGAAAGGAACCGCCATTATCACCAACTCCGGCGGGTTCAGCGTGCTTGAAACTGATCTATGCATAAGAGCGGGACTGGAGGTGCCTCAATTCACGAAGGAGACCACAGCTGAGTTGCGCAAGATGGTTCCGCTGGCGGGAACGAGCATAAATAACCCCCTGGACGCCTGGCCAATATACTATAACGTGTCCGGAACGAAAGGAACGCTGGCGGATGCCATCAAAGTCCTGTCTCACGATAAGAATATTCATTCAATAGTGCTACACTTTGATGAAGTGGGTTACCTGCGGCGTGTGCTGGGAGCAGCGCTCGAGGACTTCTTGAAGGAGCTTATTGGAATTATGGTCGACGGGTGTAGATATGCTCGAGATGAAATGGGCAAGACCGTGATGACTTGCGTGGCGCTGGATGCTTATTCAGAAGACGAGGAAGATAGAAGATATCACTTGCTGGCTAAAAAGGCTTTTGAAGACGGACATTTCCCTGTATATCCCTCGCTTGGCGCCTCAATCAAGGCTCTAGCCAATCTATACAGGTACAGTGCTCAGCGTGACAAGCCCTAGACGCCGGCGCCGCCGATCGCCAGTCGAGGACACCTCTCTACTCTAGCGCTGGTCTTATGGTGGGGTGACCAGGCAAATGCCACACGCGGGCCAGCACAAGCCTCAATTCCCCCCCACGACTGAGCGGCCAACAAGCTGCGTGCTGCAGGACCGGATTTCAAACCAGTCCGATCTTCTGGGCCACTATCTCCCTGTGGAAGTCAGTGCCTCCATAAGCGATGTCGGCGGCCTTGCTTCTACGGTAATAGAGGGGTATGTCGTGGTCAGCACTGGTGGCGATTGCTCCGTGCAGCCTCACTGACCACTTGCTGACATTCTTGTAGACCTCGTTGACATAGGCCTTTGCCATAGAGGCTTCTTTAGCGCAGGGCAGCCCTTCCGACTCCATCCAGGCTGCCTCATAAACCAGATAGCGGCTGGTTTCCATTGCCGTCCACATGTCAGCCATCTTGTGTTGAAGTGCCTGGAAAGCGCCTATAGGCCTCTCATACTGCACCCTTTCCTTGGCGTACGCCACCGTCATCTCCACACAAGTCTGTATAGCACCGATGGATTCGGCACATTTAGCGATGGCGCCTTTGCGCAGCATCATCTCCACAATGGGCCAGCCTTCATCTATCTTACCGAGTACGTTCTTTCCAGGCACGTTGACGTCCTCAAAACGGACCTCGCATAGCTTATCCTCGGCGGTGGTAGGTATTACTTCCCAGCTTATCCCGGGAGTAGTGGAGTCGACAAGAAAGAGGGTGATTCCTTTCTCAGGGGGAGTGCCATCTTTGGTCCTTGCGACACACAAGATATAGTCGGCAACATGGGCCATTTCCACGAAGAGCTTGGTCCCATTTATCAGGAACTTATCTCCTTTTGGCGCTGCCTTAACCGCGATTCCAGAAGCGTCGAACACGCCGTCGCCTTCGAGGAGAGCTGTGGTCAGAATTAGCTCACCTTGAGCTACTTTAGGAAGCAACTCCTTCTTTTGCTCTTCAGTTCCCGCCTCGAGTATAGCGAAGGCACTGGTTAGAGTAGCTATCAGTGGTCCGGGAAGAATATTCCTGCCTATCTCCTCCAGGAGGACCGCAAGATCCTGAAAGGTATAGCCTATCCCTTCGTACTCTTCAGGTATGATCAGCCCCATCCATCCCAACTCTGCCATCTTCTTCCACAGTTCGGGGCAGTAGCCCATCTCGCCTTGTTCGAGCTCTCGTATCAAGGTCTTGGGACATTCCGTGGCAAGAAAATCCCGCGCCGCCTTCTTCAGTATCTCCTGTGTTTCAGTAAACCTAAGGTCCATGATTCCTCCTTATCGAAGCTTGGTTTATCTCATCCTGGGTAAGCCGAGGCCGTACCAGGCGATGATGTTCCGCTGTATCTCATTTGTGCCCATGGATATGGTGGTTATGAAGTGTTCGTGGAACATCTTCTCCCATACCCCGTTTAGAGGCGCCCACCGGGAAGTTCGGACCTGGCCATAGGGGCCCAGAATGTCGGTGGCGAGGAAAGCAAAACGTTCGCCCAGTTCACTGAAGAAGATCTTGCCCGCCGAGGCGTCCATCAGGGACATTTCGTTTCTGTTCTGTAAATCAGCGACGCGGTAGGCCAGGGCGCGAGCTGCCTCGAGTTCGCAGGCTAGCTCAGCCAGTCGATTACGGATAAGTGGATTCCTGGCCAGTGGCTGCCCGTGTCGCTTTGTCTGGTTACAATACGCCACCAGTTGCTCTAGCCCGCGGAGCATGCTCATGATTTCGTTGATGCCTGATCTCTCGAAACCAGCCAGAAGATTCACAACTGCCCAGCCTTCGTGTTCCTGGCCGACGATGTTCCTGGCTGGAACATGGGCATCATCAAAGTAGACTTCACAGTACGGAGCACTGCCATCCAGGTAGGGAATCGGCCTTACCGTGATGCCGGCCGTTTTCATATCCAAGAGGATGAAGGTCATGTTGTGGTGCTTCCGAGCAGAGGGGTCAGTCTTGAATACACCAAAGCCCCAATCGGCCCGGTGGGCGCCAGTATTCCAGGTCTTCTGACCATTTATGATGTACTCGTCGCCCTTTCTGACCGCTGTCGCGCTCAACGTGGCCAGGTCTGAGCCGGCATTTGGCTCGCTCCACAGTTCACACCACATGACTTCTCCCCGGGCAATAGGCGGCAGGAACTCCCTGTTTATCTCTTCACTGGCCGCCTGCAAGAGAGTCGGCGCAAGCATCTGTACTCCAAAAATATCTACTCCCGGAATGCCATAGTATCCTCGGGCCTCAGCAAAGAGGACCTTGTCCATCATGTCTCCGCGGCCATCATATTCCGGAGGCCAGGCAAGGGCAAGCCATCCTCTCTTGGCGAATTCTCTGGCGCAAGATAGGTTATACTCCCAACACTCGTCCAGCTCGTAGATGGCTTCAAATCCTACCAGGCTCGGCGGTTTCTTTTTATCCAGTTCTTTGCATGTGTCGTAGAATTCCCGCCTGCGAGCCTTCTGCTCTTCTGTAAGTGAAAAGTCCATGCCTACCTCCTCTGTGCTTGAACCTACTAGGATACCGCTGCTCAGTCTCCCGCCACATTTTAGATTGCGCAGCAAGAATTGTCAAAGACCTGTACTCGTTCAGTACCTTAGTGACACTTCTCTCCCGCAATCGCAGGGCCCCATCAATCACGATTTGTCGACCTGCTCCGCCGCCGGATAGCACAATTCTCGTTCCAGATCGAGAAATCCCGCAGAAGCGTTAGAATGTCGACGACTGCCAGCCTGTACCCCAAACCCCGGCGCTTGTACACGAGTCCCGGGGGCTCTTTGGCGAGATATCATTGACAGCACTAGCTAAGCCTTATATGATATATTCCAGCGGTAGATACTGGGGAAGCTCCCGAGGAGCCACTGATGCTCAGGGAGGCTGCGATTAACCGCTGGCGGAATGGGTGGAAGGCGGAATATCATTCTGCTGTTGAAACAGCAGCAGGGATTGAGGTAAGCTTAAGTCCTCAGAGTAGACACCTGTGGCGGAAGCCGCGAACTGCTATTATCTTGCCGGAGAACGAGCAACAAGCAAGGATATGAAGAATGCAAACTGAGCAAGACCACTACGAAGTGTTGGGCATTGCGCCCGATGCGGGCGAAGAAGAGATAAGAGAGGCCTATCGTAGGCTAGCTTTTCAATATCATCCAGATAGGAATCGGGGCAGTCGCGATGCCGCTAGTAGGATGAAAAAGATAAACGAGGCTTATGCTATCCTCTCTGATCCAGCCAAACGCAGGGACTATGATGCTCCCCGAGGATATCATAACAGAGTGCCCAGGTTCGAGACGGGCAGCAGGGTGAAAGTCAGCTCCGGTTCTGCTTCGCCCTACAGAGGCCGCACCGGCGTGGTAGACAGAGACCCCATTAAGGATGCTTTTCGCTTCTGGTACATGGTGAGGTTCGAGTCGAAGGGCTTATCGCCCGTCAGCCGCTTCGCTGAAGAAGACCTCGAGGAAGCGGGCGGTCAGTAGCAGGGTCGACCGGTCGGCGGATTTCGGGACGAAAAGCTTGCTCCTGAGGCGTACTCCTGTCCTCGCCTCATCTAGCCGGTCATGCGTCAGGAAGGCTACACCTGGGAATGCCGTAGCTTAAGCAGATAAGAGGGTCGCCATTACCGATAGGGGCGCGTTGCCTGCCTCGCCTTGAGAGTCCACCTCGCAAGAAACGACCTTGCAGGAGCGCATTATTGGCGACTTGTTAGCCGCGGGCAGCAGAAACCCCCTGCTTAAAGGATCTGGCTCCAAAACAGGGGGCGGTTTTGTCATTGGTAGCGCATACCGGATTCGAACCGGTGATCTCCTCCTTGAGAGGGAGGTGTCCTAGGCCTCTAGACGAATGCGCCACCCTGGCTGGGGATCCAGGATTCGAACCTGGCCTAACTGATCCAGAGTCAGTCGTCCTACCGCTAGACTAATCCCCAGTAGGTTAATATTATAGCTATTCCTCTCATCTAGAGCAATAGTGCGAATGTTGACCTTCCCCCGTAATAGAGGCACCTGTATTCTACACCTCTCAGGAGTCAAATCCAATTTCCCGCACTCTTTTCTGGTTTCGGGCTCCTATCAGTTAATACGCCGGATCATCTGCCCCTAATCCTTACGTAGTAATGAGAAAATTCGGAAGAATCTTCATCAAACCTATTGCCTTCTTCTTTAGATTAGTGCAGAATCATTCCAATATGACTAGAAAGGAGGTTTCGCAGACATGCCGGCTCAGTTTGACCTCTATAAGGACGCGAGGGCCGAATTTCGCTGCAGGCTAATAGCTTCTGACGGGCAGATGACTGCCGATTCTGGTCAAGGTTGCAGTTCCAAGAACGGCGCAGAGAACGGCATAGAATCGGTGCACAGGAGTGCTGCCTCAGCAAATATCGAAGATAAAGCCTAGCCAGCTTTGCTTTCGAAATATCAAGAAAGGAGAGTAACATGACTTCACGAGGAAAAGGAATTCTAGGTTTCATTGGTTTCTGGGCATTCATCATTGGCTTTGTGCTTGCCATTTTGGCAGGCCTGTTGTGGCCTGCCAACGCAGCCATCATCGTAATACTGGTAGTATTGGGGATAATTATCGGTTTCCTAAATGTAAAGGCAAAGGAGTTTCAGCTTTTCTTGCTGGCGACAATAGCTCTGATTGTCGTAGGGAACGCATTTACTTCCCTTGAGGCGCTGAGTTTGGGTCAAAAACTGGGTAGCATACTCAATTACATTGCTATCCTGGTGGCACCCGCTGCAATTATCGCTGCAATAAAAGCGCTGTGGGCAGTTGCCAAGCCCTGAGATTAATAGGTAAGACACACGACGAACCTTTCAGATAGCATAGGCGCCAGATACGTGGTATAGGTCCCTAGCGAATGAGGTGCGGGGGTACTCCACCGGCGTGCGACGTCAGTTCGCGCCTATTCCAAGGCTTGCGCCACGGGGGAGTGAACTGCTGCTCGGCTTTTGCCGCCCGCAAGCGAGAGTATGTGGCGGTGCTGGTACCAGGTCACCAATACCCGGCGCTGTATTCGCCACTTTGCTGGAATCGCCCGCAGACAATCCATCTTGGAGCGGCTTGAAAACCAACCGGGCACTGCCTTCACATGCTTCCTCGCTCAGTGCTAGATTCCTCGCGGGATCCTGACTTGATCCCATAGCTAATTCCCTTGTGCCTGATAAGAATAGTCGCCTGGCCCAATGGCAATACTCATCATTGATCTCTAAGTTCGTATCTCCAGATGATTCAGTCCACCATGGCCCCCATAGCACTGGCCACCCCAGAAAGCAGAGCTAGAAAGCGCAATCCGGCCGGTAAATTCGGTGAGCATTGCTGCGGTTCAACAGGCGACCAAGACCACTGAGTTCAAAGCGGAATGATCTGCAGTTTGCAGGCCGAGTTGATCTCAGTGATTGAGCAGCAGACTGAGCAACCAAGAATGTGGCTTTCGGGACAACCACCGCTCGCCGGATAGTTCGGAGCCCGGTTAGCGTTTGGTGTACTGGGGCGCCTTGCGAGCTCGTTTGAGCCCGTATTTCTTGCGTTCCTTGACTCTAGCGTCCCGAGTAAGCAAGCCCTCCTTGCGTAGTATGGGCTTGAACAGCTCATTTTCCTTCGCGAGAGAGCGGGCAATCCCGTGACGAATGGCTCCAGCCTGCCCGCTGAGGCCACCGCCATTCACTTTCACGGTGATACGAAACTTGCCTATGGTATTCGTAGCCAGCAGAGGCTGCTCGATCATGTGGCGATGCTCGGTTCGGGGGAACATCTCCTCATAAGGCTTATCGTTAACAGTTATCGCACCCGTGCCCGGGAAAAGTCTGACCTGAGCTATGGCACATTTTCGTCTGCCCGTTCCCCAAATGTAACTCTCCTCGCTCATAAGCTATCACCTTTCCTTTGGTAGCACTTTGCTCTCTTCATTCTCGGCCGATATGCCCACATCGCTCCGTTCAGTGCCTCGAAGGGAGACCTGCCCCTGGTGGGGATGCTCGTTTCCAGGATAGACCTTGAGTTTCTTGAACATAGCCCTGCCCAGATTATTATGCGGCAACATCCCTTTGACCGCAAGTTCAACCACACGGACAGGATTTCTGCTGAGCAGTTTCTCATAGCTCTCACTCTTGAGGCCGCCCGGATATCCCGAGTGCCTATAATAGAGCTTCTGCCCGGCTTTCTTCCCTGTCACCCTCACCCTGGCCGCATTAACCACCACAACATAATCACCGGTATCGACATGGGGGGCATAAACGACTTTCTGCTTGCCCATAAGTAGCCTGGCGATCTGTGCTGCCATTCTTCCCAGAGTCTTATCTGTGGCGTCAATCACCCACCACTCTCGCTCGATGTCTCTGGCCTTAGGACTGTAGGTTTTCATCTCACTCTGTAAACTTCCTTCATAGGCTCAGGACAGGCCTAGCTTCCCAGGGGCTCAGCATAGTTGACCCTCATGAGGCACAGCCCACAAGGGGGGGATACAGGACCGGCCAGACCCACACTCCTCGCCTCCATTATATCACGAAACTCGCTGATACCTATCTTTCTCAGACCCAATCTGATCAAAAGGCCTACGGTGCTCCGTACCTGGTGGGGCAAGAAGGAATCAGCCACGATACGGAAAACAGCGAAATCCCCCTTTTTCTTGACTCCCGCCTCATGAACATTGCGCAGCGTGCTCTTACGGGCGTCAAAGGAACTGGCAAAGGAGGCAAAATCATGCTCACCCAGCATAAGCCGGCAGGCCTCGTTCATCGCTTCAGTGTCCAGCTTTCTGGGCACAAACAAGGAAAACCCTTGACTGAGCGGTGATCGAGTGCTGCCGTTGAGAATACAATAGTGGTACTCCCGGCTCAGAGCATCGCGGCGGACGTTAAACTCATCGCCGGCTCTGTAAGCCGCTTTGATTGCGATATCGTCAGGCAGATAGTAATTCAAGGCTCTAACCAGCTTCATGGTATCCAATGTGGACTTCGCCCAGAAGCCCGCCACCTGCCCCCTGGCATGCACCCCGGCATCGGTTCTGCTGGCAGCCATAACCCGGCTGCTCCGACCACAGAATCGTCCTATAGCTTGCTCAAGCTCATTTTGAATGGTAGGGAGGCTAGCCTGCCATTGAAAGCCATGATACCGGGTGCCATCATATTCTACGAGCAAAACGAACTTACTTAACAAGTTCAATTTGAACCATAGGCGCGTTATCACCGGCGCGGGGTCCCAGCTTAAGCAACCTCGTGTAACCCCCGTTACGGTCGGCATAGCTTGGAGCAATCTCGCTGAACAGTCTGTCAACCGTCTTCGTATCAGTGACAAAAGCTAAAGCTTCCCGCCTTGAGGCAAGGCTGCCATTCTTACCCAGAGTAATCATCTTCTCCGCCAAACTGCGAACCTCTTTAGCTTTAGCCTCAGTGGTGACGATCTTCTCGTGAGTCAGAAGAGCGCTCACTTGATTTCGATATAACGCCCGCCTCTGTTTCGTAAACCTGCCCAGCTTTCGCCCTGCTACCTTGTGTCTCATTCCTTTTTCTTCATGGGAATAGGAGAGCCTAGTTTTGCCATTAACTCCTCCACCTCGGCTCGAGACTTTGCTCCCAAGCCGGGCAATGGTGGCAAGCCCTCCTCGCCTTTCTCTATTAGCTGTCCCAGGGTCAAAATGCCTGCCCTTTTCAAGCTGTTATAGGAACGGGTTGATAAATCCAGTTTCTCCAGAGGGGTCTTGTAGTGCTCGGGCAGAATGGACGAAGCCCTGGCCATGGGGACCTCAAGGTCTCTGAAGGCAGAAAACTGGTTGACCAGGATGATAGCACTTTGGTTAAGAGCCTCCCAGGGGAAAATGGTAGCATCTGTCCAGATCTCCAGGATGAGCTTCTCCGGGCTTCCCTCCTGGCCGGGCCTGATAGCTTCAACAGAGAAGTTGACCTTGCGCACGGGTGTGAAGATGGCATCTACCGGCAGCGCTCCCACAGGTAAACCGTCAACCGATTTACCCGGCACATAACCTCTGCCCAGCTCCACGTTAATCTCTACGTAAAGCTTGGCGTCGGGGGAGTCCAACGAAGCCAGGTACAGCTCAGGATTGGCAATGCGAAAGCCGATGGAGGGCCTTATATCGCCCGCACAAACCTTACCTTCGCGCTCTGCCTCCAAGAATAACTGCCCGGCCTCGCGAGAAAGAGGGCAGAGCCTCAGTTGCTTGATATTCAGCAAGAACTCCATGGCATCCTCTTTGACATTGGGAATGGCAGAGAATTCATGCTGAATTCCTTCTATCTTGATCCATGTTACGGCAGCCCCAGGCAAAGAACTGAGAAGCACTCGCCGCAGGGTGTTACCCAGAGTAACGCCGAAACCCGGCTCTAGAGGTTCAGCAAGAAAACGGCCGTAGTTCGCAGTGGTTTCAACACAAGTTACAGCGGGGATAGATAGTTCGGGCATAGGTCACCTCGAGTAATACTCAACAACCGCCTTCTCATTGAAGAGGGCTGCAGCATCGGCCCTGCCGGGCAAGTTCAACACCCTGCCTGTCATGCTCTCCTTGTCCAGGCCCAACCAGCCGGGGACAAACCCTTCCTCAATTTCCTCGGCAATCCTTTTGTAGTATTCGGTCTTTGTGCTACTGTCTCGCCATTTTATGACGTCTCCAGATTTCACCAGAAAGGAAGGTATGTCGGTCTTGCGCCCGTTCACAAGGATATGCCCGTGCCGAACCAATTGTCTGGCCTGGGCTCGTGAATCGGCAAAGCCCAGGCGATAAAC
>JAUWOB010000030.1 GCA_030612345.1 Dehalococcoidia bacterium
TCGTGACACGGGCATTGTAAGGTGGAAACAGGCAAGCAAGAAGGAGGAAACGAGTATGCTAGAGGACGTAGGCATTTATAATGAGGGGCAACGTGATCGATATAGCCGTGGGCATCATCATCGGTATCGCCTTTGGTGCAGTTGTGAACTCAGTTGTTAAAGACATCATCATGCCATCGATAGGTCTTGCCCTGGGCAACGTTGATTTCGCCAACCTCTTCGTTGTGCTAAGAGAAGGGTTAGTGCCGGGGCCATACGCTTCTCTGGCTGAAGCCCAGCAGGCCGGCGCAGTTTCAATCAACTACGGGTTCTTCATAAACACTGTTGTTAACTTGCTGGTAATAGCAGCAGTCGTGTTCTTCCTGATTGTGCGCCCGGTGGTCAAGATGCAAGCTCTCAGAACAAAGGCAGAGGAGCCGGCAGCGCCGACAACGAAAGAGTGCCCCTACTGCATTACCGCTATCCCTGTTAAGGCCAGTCGCTGCCCGAACTGCACTTCAGAACTGAAGACGGCATAGATCAGTAGGTCTTCGCTGTTGCTGAAGAACGACAGCAGCCAAGCGGGGCATCTCCGGCAGTACTGCGTCCGGTACAAGGAGGCATGACTGAACAAAGCTATGCCCGCTTGTGTGCGGGATATGCTGCTTGATATGCCTCCTTCTCACATCTTCAAAGCAATCTGCAAGGAGGCCTGGTTTTTCGAGACCCGGAAGTTGACTTGTGCTCGTTGATTAGTTAGGATGATAGGTGTAGAATAGACGCTATCAAGGAGGGACGGCATGATAGAGATGACGATTGACAGCATCCGGGTTAGCATGATGAACTATCAAAGGGTGGTGATTCTGAAAGAGAAGGGAACCAATCGTTATCTACCCATTTGGATCGGCCCTGCCGAGGCAGATGCTATTGCCGTGAAGCTGCAAAATGTCGAGCTATCACGCCCTCTGACGCATGACTTGCTGCAATCAGTGATCTCCACCCTGGGGGCTTCGGTTGACTATGTGGTCGTAACCGGGCTTAAGGAAGATACCTTCTATGCCAAGCTTGCTCTCAGCGTTGACGGCGTCAAACTGGACATCGATTCTCGACCCAGCGATGCATTGGCTCTGGCCGTGAGAGCTGGGGCACCCATATATGCCGACGAATCGGTGTTGGAGAAGGCAGGCATCATACTTGACGAGGAAACGGGCAAATCCATGCCTGAGGGCAAGGTTGATGAGCAAGAGTTGCAGGGGTTATCAGCATACAAGGACTTCATAAACACCCTCGATTTAGAGGATTTCAACAAACGCCGATCCTGAGTGTGTCAGTTGACGTGAGGTGGCTGCGGGGAAGTGACATCAGGCCTGTGCATCTCCGGTCATCTGAGTTCCTCGGAGTACGCTCTAAAGAGCCGGCCGTGAAGCATCTGCCTGCAGTCCCGCAACCAGGACCTGCAGGGCAGTCACATATCCCCCCCAGCCTAAGCCGCTTATCTGCCCTTCAGCTATGGGGGCAATGACTGACCTGGCTCGCCATTCCTCGCGGCGGTAAATATTGGATAAGTGGACTTCGATGACGGGCAATTTGCTGTCAACCAGGGCATCCCGCAGGGAATAACCATAGTGGGTGAGGGCACCGGGGTTGATTACTATGCCATGTGCCGAATCTGCTTGCTCTTGGACGAAATCTATGAGCGCCCCTTCGTGATTGGACTGAAATATCACCGCTTCGACGTTTAAAGCATGTGCTTTGTCATTCAGCAGAGCGTTGATCTCGTCCAGGGTCTTCTTCCCGTAAACCGACTGCTCCCTTCTCCCCAGCATGTTCAGGTTCGGTCCATGGATAATCAGGATCTTCATGAGGCTACCTCCTCTTTTCGTTTCTCTGGCTCAGATATTTCAACTCTAGTTTGGCAAGCGACGCATCTGGCCCAATCCCCTCTGGATTGTACCAGAAGCTTGCCACAGGCAGGGCAAGGCTGAGGCACTGGCTTGCGATTCACAGCAAATTTGCACTGGGGGTACTTGCTGCACCCATAGAACACCTTCTTCTTTTTGCTCATTCTTTGCACGAGCTCGCCGCCACACTCGGGGCAGGAAGCCCCGGTCTTAACTAGGTAGGGCATGGCTGTTTTACAGTCCGGATAGCCGCTACAGGCGAGAAACCTGCCGAAACGCCCCACCTTTATGACCATGGGGCGACCGCAGTTGGGGCATGTCTCCCCGCTGACCTGGGCCATGCTGACCTTTCCCAGATTCGTCCAGGCCTTGTTCAACGTATCCTGGAAGGGAGGATAGAACTGCTGCAAAGCGGCCACCCATTCATGTTTGCCCGGAGCTATTCGGTCCAGTTGTTCTTGCATCTGCGCTGTGAAACCGGGGTCAACGATTCTAGGGAAATGCTCAGTCAGGATTTTGTTGACGATAATACCCAGTTCGGTAGGATGGAACTTGCCATCAGTTTTGTTAACGTAATCTCTCTCTTGAATGGTAGACAGGATGGGGGCATATGTACTGGGGCGTCCGATTCCTCTCTGCTCCAGTGCTTTTATCAATGTGGCCTCAGTATAGCGCGGTGGCGGCTGCGTAAAGCATTGCTCAGCAGAGGTTCCCAGGTAAATCAACTTATCTCCAACGCTCAGCTTGGGCAAGGAGACGAGGCTCTCTCCCCTTTCGTCCTCATCCCTGCCTTCGGTGTACACGGCCATAAAGCCGGGGAATTTGACCACGGAGCTACTCGCTCTGAGCAGATACCCTGGGGGTTGTTCTCCACCGCCGGCGTTGTTTGCTTCTATCTCCACGTTGGTTGTGTCGTACAAAGCTGCTGACATTTGGCTGGCGACCATGCGCTTCCAGATAAGCTCGTATAGCTTCAGCTGCGCTGGATTGAGAAACGGTCTCAGTTGCTCCGGCTGCCGGTGAATCCTGGTGGGACGAATTGCCTCGTGCGCCTCCTGCGCCCATTTGGTTTTCCTGGCAAAACTCCGTGCCTTTGGCGGCAGAAACCGAGCTCCGTATTTCTCGCCGATGAACTCACGCGTCTCACTTATGGCAGAGGCAGCCACGTGGGTGGAATCGGTACGCATATAGGTAATAAGCCCTACCGAACCTTCCTCGCCCAGGGGCAAGCCTTCATATAGCTGCTGGGCAAGAGCCATGGTCCGCCCGGCGGTGAAGTGCAGTTTCCGCCAGGCCTCTTGCTGAAGGGTGCTGGTGATAAAAGGTGAGGCAGGCTGACGTGCTACCTGCTTCTTTGCTATCCCCTTAACTGCATACTCAGCCTTTTCTAAATCAGTGACAACCCTGTCTGCGTCGCCTTTATTGGCTATGTCGAGCTTGGTGCCATCGGCCAGGGCAAACAGCCTGGCCGTGAAATTTGCTTCCTTTGCCTCAGGCGGAGCCAGCTCAACCTCGATAATCCAGTACTCCTGAGAGATGAAGTCCTGGATTTCCCGCTCGCGGTCGACGACCATCCTCACGGCTACCGATTGTACCCTGCCTGCCGAAAGTCCCCTCTGTACCTTTCTCCACAATAGCGGGCTCAGCTTATAGCCCACAAGTCTGTCGAGGATACGCCGGGCCTGCTGGGCGTTCACCAGGTCCATGTTAATGACGCCGGGATTCTGGAAGGCCCCTCTAACTGCCTCCTTCGTTATCTCGTGAAAAACCACGCGCTGAATCGGTGGCGCATCCTTGCCTAGTTTGACTGCCTGTACCAGATGCCAGGAAATCGCCTCGCCCTCACGATCAGGGTCAGTAGCCAGATAAATAAAACTCGCCTTAGCAGCCGCCTTCTTGATTTCGCCGACTATCTTTTTCTTCTCCGCTGGAATCACGTACTTGGGGGCGAAATCTTGCTCTATGTCCACGCCTAGGCTGGCCTTGGGCAAATCGCGCACATGTCCCAGAGATGCTTTCACGCTATAGCCGCGTCCCAGAATAGCGCTCAGGGTCCTTGCCTTAGCTGGGGATTCGACGATAACCAGTTTGCCGGCCATAGCTTGCCCTGCCTCAATTCCTCCGTGCCAGGACGTAGTTCATAGTTCCCACTTGCCTGGCTATCCCTTTTAACTCCAGCATGGCTAGAGTACTGCTCACTGCCGGCATAGCCAAACCGCTGCGGCGGCAGATCTCATCTATATGATTGGGTTCGGAACTCAATTGCGTCAGCACGGCGGATTCAACTTCGTCAGCCGGGGAGAACTCCTCAATCTCCGCCTGGTGTGCCACGATGGTGAGGTTCAGCTCCTGAAGAATGTCAGCGTAATTGCGGACTAACTTGGCTCCTTCTTGAATGAGACGGTTGGTTCCCTGGCTGGCCGGGGAGAGAATGCTGCCAGGGATGGCAAAGACCTCCCGATTCTGTTCCACTGCCTGGTGGGCTGTGATCAAAGCTCCACTCCTTTCTCCAGCTTCCACCACTAGCACCCCCAGGCTCAAGCCACTCATGATTCGATTGCGCAGGGGAAAGCTCTCAGGCTTAGGCTTAACGCCTAAAGGATGCTCACTGACCAGAGCGCCGCGTTCCATAATAGCTTGAGCCATTTTGGCGTTCTCACTGGGGTAGACGATGTCCAGACCGCAGGCGAACACGGCTATGGTCTTGCCCCCGGCGTCCAGAGCAGCCCGATGGGCCACAGAGTCAATTCCTCGGGCCAATCCACTGACAACGGTGATTCCGCTTCGGGCCAGGTCGGCCCCAATCTCCTCAGTGACCTGCCTCCCATAGATGGTGGGACGGCGCGTACCGACTATGGCCAGGCGAGGCTCATCTTCGGCCGGGAGGGTACCTTTCACATAAAGCACAGGGGGATAATCATAGATCTCTTTCAATCTGGAAGGATAAAGACGATCCTCATGGACAAGCACCTGTACTCTGTAACGCGCCAACTTCTCCATCTCGGCGTCCGGCGAGATTCTGGGGCGCTCGGCGATCAGGGCAGCTATGCTGCGTGAATCCAGTCCGGCTTGCTTCAGCTTGCCCTGGGGAGCCTTCCAGGCAGCCTGCAACGTGCCGAAGTACTCCCTTAGCTGTGAAATCCGCACCCGACCGATGCCGGCTATCCCTGAGAGAGCTACCCAGTATTTGAGTTCGTCAGCACTTACCATGTTGATCCTTGCTGGATTTTAGCACAACTCTTCGCAACGCTCGAGTTATTGACAGTATGCAGTAGCTATGTTACGCTAGAACAACTGAGACTTGATTGAGGGGAGGCCTCTCAATTGTCACCGGGAGCGATCAAGAAGGACCCGGAAAAGGCTGGGGCCACACAAAGCCGCTTCAAGATGACAGAGAGGATCGTTAAACCGACTTCATGTAGAAAAGGAGACGGAAAATGGAGATAGTTGACCCTGGTTTGGCTATGATGGTGCTGATCCTGGGGCTGTTTCTCATCATTGTAGGCATAGTAGTAGCAGGTGTGGTCTATCGGGAGACGCGTGAGTGGAAAAGGCTGATAGCTCCTATGTTTGACAGGGACTCGGCTCAGGCAGCGCCGGAATCCCCGGGGGAATCAGGGGGGCTGGCGCCCCGGCAGGCCGCCCTGCGCAAGCAGATCTTAACCCGGATCTTCAATCATATGGACGTTGCCGGTTTGCTAGGCGGCGGCGCGGCTGTCATCGTGGGCATACTTATAGTCCTGATAGGACTCGCGCTCCGCAGTTAACCCTCTCCTCAATACTTTTCGAACGCCCTTGACGAACTCGGTCGCCCAAATACGTTCAATTATGGTGCTGACGAAGTGGGCCATCAGCGTGATGATGAAGAGCGCTGCCGCTATGGCCCATTTTATGGGTGGTTCATAGATGAGCCAGGCTATGGGCAGTACGATTAGCCGCGTGATGAAGAGGCCGGCACGTATTAGCTCCCTCAATGGCGGATGGTACAGGAACCAGGCTACTGCGGCTGAGACCCCCCTCAGGTAGAACAGGGCAACTGCTACTAACCAGCGCAGAGGAGGGTGGTAGAAGAACCACACTACCCCCAAAGGAATCCCCACCAGTATTCTCCAGCCTAATGCGACAACGCGGAAACACAGATCCCAGAAGACATTTCTGACACGAGGCCAGCCGTAGCGCCACAACCGTACCAGCCACACCACTATGGCCAGTAGAAGCAAGAAGAAAAAGAGCAACAGGAGGCCTATGCCGATGATTGTTATCTCTATACCCAATATGGGGAGCGCGTAAGCCGGAACAGAGATTCCTACTCGGGCAAGCCCATAATGCAGGACAAGCTCCACGACCACCACCACGACGAGAAGAAAGATGATGTTCAGCGGGCGAGCGGCCCACCTGCCCATTCGCACCAGCCAGGGATAGATGTTTCGCCACGTGAAGATGATGACTGCCAGTATCAGTAGCAGGCATAGCAGGAAGATCGCCATGGCCAGCGGTATCAGCGCAAGGATTAGCAGAGAACCTACGAGGAGTATAACCCCGGCCACAGCGAGCAGCCCGGCGCAAGTCATCATATCGTCTTATTCTCCTTAGCGTACCGGCAAGACTCTACTTTGCTCTTCGTCATGGTGTCCCACATAATCTTACCTGCCATTCATATCAACACCAGTAGGAAAGCTATGAAAGAAGCCATCGATGTGACCCAGCTCGCTGCCAGACCCATAAAAAGAGCCGTTATGGCACCTATGCCCACTCCCACGGCCAGAACAAGCCCTGTTAACGGGACGATCAATAAGCAGCCCATATAGTCCAGTCCCCCTGAGAATACCAGGAAGTATTCGCCTTGCGGTTCCTTATGTCAGCGCACATGCTTGGATTCAGACTCATATTAGCAGCACGAAAGCTAGCAGAGCAGTCATTGATGTAGCAATGGCCGCCAGACAGGCCAGAAAGAAACCCATCAGAGTACTCAGGAACACAACCACGCCTGCGATGGCTGCCGTCAACGGAATGATCAACAATAAGCCCATATCGTCCTACTCCCCATCAGGGCACAGGGATGAGCTCGCCTTGCTCTTCTTCATGTTGCCCCACAGATGTTTCTGCGCTCGATGGCAAGACCCCCCGCAGTTTGCTCGCGCCCTCTCCAATCCTGAACCCTAGTCGAATACCTCTCAGATGAAAAGAGCAAGAATGCAGGCGAAGCCACAGAGCAATAGTCCATGAGTTCTGCATCTTGAGCTATCATACTGGTTTTCGACCTTTGATCTTTGAGCTTCTGTAGTGTTCAGAACTCAGGATTTGGTGCTCGGGCTCTATCTTCCGCTCCTTAGTTTTTCACCAGCCTATAAACCACCAAGCCTCAGAAGCAGGGGGGGTTTCAGGAGGTTGGCTTCACTCGACCACCTTGAATTTTGTCTCTCGATAGGCTACGACCATGAGGACGGTTAGCACTACCAGCCCCACTACTACCCAGACCCAGGTTGGTACCGCGTACACTCTGAACGAGATGCGACTGGACCACTGGCTTTCGTTGCTAAACTCGTCTACGGCCTTGACCCGCCAGTAGTAGGTCCCCTGTGGCAGTTCCTCTCTCGGCACCTCGTATTGTCTTTCCTCAATGCCTGGCTTCGACCAGACAACGTTGCCTGGTTCGTTGCTTATCTCGAGGATGTACGTGATGCCGTCACCTGTTGCGCCTCCCCAGCGAAAAGTTATATCCCCCGGCCTAAGTCTGCTCTCGTCTTCAGGCAGCATGGGCGCGGGGGCGGGCAGAATTTTCTGCGTTACCGTGAAGGTGACCTCATCACTGGCCCCGCCATCATCTCTCACCACCACCGTCTGCATGCCTGTAGTGGTTGCCGGCACCCGAAGGGTAATAACGACATCGCCGTTGTCCCGGCTACGCAGGTCCCCGGGAGCAGGGTTCCCGTGAAAAAGCACCGTCAATTCCTCATTACTGCTGAAACCGCTGCCGGTGATGGTAACGGAGTCGCCGGGAGCCCCCTCAAGCGGGCTGATGCTCTCCACTCTGGCCCTGATGTTGATGGTTCCTGTAACAGCTGCGGTTGCATCACCAAGGGCCGTAACGACATTGTCGCCATAGGGGCTGGCAGGCAGGGGAAAGGATGTCGTCCAGGCACCGTATCTATCGGCGGTGATGCCTGAAACTGGAGTCTGGCCTCGAAAAGTAACCCTGATGCCGGTCTCCCCGGGCAAGAAACCACCTCCGGTAATGTTAATTGTATCACCGACATAAGCTGAACTGGGGTCAACCAGTATCCCGGCGCTCACAATGAACTCAACGTCGGGTACATCACGAGCCCTGGTCCACGGCCCCGAGGCATCAACGATGGTGGGGCCGCTCTGGCGGGGAGGAACAGTGACGATGACATCCCAGGAACCATTGGCATTGGCAGGGATATCTTTCTTCACCACATCGCCGTCGAAGGTAATCTGTATTCCTCTTTCATCCTCGGCAAAGCCTGTGCCGCTTACCTGAATGGGTTGCCCTACCTTGCCTGAACCTGGCGTGACGGTGATTTCGGGGGTCACCTTGAAAGACCTGCTCATCCAAACTACCCATGCTGCCCCTTCCTGAACCTCGACCTCCAGGGCACGGACACCGCCCGGGGCGGCCGGGATGGTATAAGAGGCGTTCCAGCTGCCATTGGCATCGGCTTTAGCTGTCTGTGTGGCCGTATCGTTGAATACAACGCGGATATCCTGGTTGGCCGTAAAACCATAGCCGTTGATGGATACCGCGGTGCCCACCGGTCCCTCCGCGGGGTCAATGCTCACCAAAGGGTAGACTACAAAAGTAGCTTTCGCCAGTTCGTCATAAGTTTCGGTGGTGAGAAAAACATCGTGAGGGCCCTTCGGGGCCTCGCGTACATAGAAGGGGACAGTACGGTTTCCAGCCATGGTTGCTGTGAATATTCCTACGATATTCGCCTCTGTGCGAGAGCCCCAGCAGACATAATAGCGACCCGGTATCGTATCGGTCACGGTTGCTTCGATCAGGTCGCCGGGGCGCCCCGAATCAGGGGC
>JAUWOB010000007.1 GCA_030612345.1 Dehalococcoidia bacterium
TCTTTAGGAAGTTCATAGCCAAAGACTGTTATCGAGCCCGAGGTTATTTGAAGCAGCGTGGCAATAACTCTCAATGCGGTTGTCTTTCCCGCACCATTAGGACCTATCAGACCAAATATCTCCCCTTCGTTTACTTCAAAAGAGATTCCGTTTATCGCCCTGAAGTTCCCATAGTCCTTGACCAGTTCTCTAACTTCTACTGCTTTCATCGTCGTCTATTCTAACATGCAGAACAGACTCTCTGTTCTCTTGCGGTGCCCGGACTTGAGCGGAGTGACGCTCCCGATCTGTCCATGCGTTCGCCGCATAACGCAGCCAAATGAACTGCAGATACGCTGTTGGACGCCGTGATCGGGGTTATCTTCCGCTTCGCCTCGCTTCTAGTTCTCGTTGCATTGCTTCGCACCTGTCGAGCCACAGCCTCTCATAATCCGCCGGGGGCACGATTCTGTCCTTGAGGTCTGCTATTGTATGAATTCCTTCTCTCTCACACCACTTTACGCAGATTTCATACGCCTCCCAGTCCAGTTCGTCCTCCTCCCAGAATACTCTGACCTCCGTAAACTCCTTCCAGAGCCCTGCCAAAGCCCTTGTGTGACCATCTGTTAGGACTATCTTGTCCCCGAGTTTCTTCACCGGAATAGGCGCAAGTGAATCAGGTCTTAAGGGATCGAAATCTCTCATTACTCGAGATAGTTTTTCGGAACTGATGAACAGCTGGCTGGGCTGTATTTTATCCAGTTTCATCGTGAATATCTTGGGCATGCGTCAACCCATCTCCAGAGCTTACTAGCACTTGAGTATAACGCTAACCAGTATATACGAGATCCAGCCTCGGTCACATGCTGACAGCCTTGAGTACCTCGCACAACACATTGCGACGATACTTTCTGTTATATAATATCCTAGAAGAGGGAATGCCTGGCCCTGGACAGAGGACGGGGATTGCCAATTTGCCTTTGCATTATGTCAATGTGCCGCCGTGGCTTTTGGGGCGCATGTGCCGGCTTGTGCGGGAGCGGGAATTCCGTGCGTAGCGACATAACGGAGTTGTTCTCACGACAGGATACTATATAATAAGGTTGCGCGATGGCTGAATTTGATATTGCATCCTATGTTTCACGCATCGAGGCCAATCGCTCGGTCAAAGATGCCTTAATGCAGGGCTTGAAGACACGCCGGCCTCCGTACCGCATATCCGTAACCGACTTGCTTAACCTCAAACAGGCCTACTTCAGGAGGAAGTATCCCGAAATCGTTCCGCCTCTGGAGAAACAGCAGCTTATGTGGGCCGGCACCGGCTTTCACAAGACCTTCGGCTCAGCCGTATCCAGCGAGGAATACCTGGAGCAATTCGTGGAAGCCGAGGGCATTGTGGGCAAGCTCGATATCTACGCGAAGATTCCCGTGGAGGTCAAGACAACCTCTACACCTGTAGACACGAAGGATCTACTGCAATACAGGCCGACTTATGTCGAGCAACTGGGCATGTACTGCGCCATGGTCAATGCCCACGAGGGAGAGATCATCATCTACCAGCGCCAGGTGGAGGAATCGCCCTCAACTTCCCCTCTGATCGTCTATCATGTCACCTTCCCTGACCTGAAGGCAATTCGGGAGGAGATGCGGCGAAGGCGAGACCTGCTGGTGCAAGCGCTCATCTCAAACGACCCTGGCAACCTGCCAGCCTGCCTCTGGTTCGGTAGGCAGTGTGATTATGCGCAGGTCTGCGACTGCGCAACCACGTCGGTGCAGGCATCTCATGAGATAGCCAAGTTAGCGGGAGAGCTCTACGTCGATAGCACGACCTGTGAGCAACTCCTCAGTAAGATGGCGGGGCCTCGACCATCCCAGCCTTTCGGCATCAACGATATTGTTTTCCCGCGCAAGGCGTATTTCAAGCGCCTCAGGTTGCAGGAAATCGCTCTAGGCGAAGAAGTCCGGGAAGAGAAGGAGGGGCATCTTCGTTCCATGGATGAACGTGGCTTTCTCGATGCACTGCGCGATTCCTTGCGCTATGGCGCCCCGGGCGAGGCGCAGAGAATTCCTGTACAACATTTACCCTTAGTCGACCTGGTCCAGGTCTGGCAGGATCTCCCTACCATCCTGCGAGACCCCAAGTTCTCCTCACTGGTGGAAAGAGAACGTTTGACCAGAGCATTCTCTCATTACTTCCTTCGACTGGGATTTGACTGTGCCTTAACAGAGAACCCAAAAGGCAGGCTGCTGCTCTACTATGCCAGGGTTCCCAAAGAGGATGCCAAGCTGATGGTCTACGATGTGACGTTTAGAAAGCTGGATGCCATCAAAGGTGAAGCGCTGCACCGGGTTGAGCTTCTGGAAAAGGCAGGAACGGCGCTTCAGCTTCCCAAATGTCCCTCCTGGCTGTGCTCTTACTGCGACTACAGGGTTGAATGTGGCGAAGCATAAAATAGATGCGAGCTTCAGAGGAGTTTGGCCAGGCAAGTGGCTCCGAGTGGAGTCTCCCGCAGAGGGCATTGATTGATGAGAGGCAGAACAGAAGATGGTATGTACCGACATTAGGCCCGATGCTAAAGAAGGAGGAGGTGATGACATGAATCTACCTGATAAGCAGAAAATCGTATCCATAATGAAAGAGAATTTTCTCCATGCGTATCTGGCCACCAGTGATGGCGATCAACCGAGGGTTCGTCCGGTATCACCGATAGTGGAAGACGATATGTCCATCTGGGTAACAACCTACAGTACGTCGGGAAAAGTGAAACAGATACGACACAATCCCAAGATCTGCCTCGCTTTTGTGCAGCAGCCTAACGGCGATGAGGCCGCCATTGTGGTCGGCGAAGCTCACATAATCCCGGATACAGAAGAGAAAAGGAGAGTGTGGAAGCTGGCCACCTTCGATCTGTTCGAGCACTTCCCCAATGGTCCGGAATCTGACGAATTCTGCTTATTAAGGATCGCCGTCAAGAGGGTGGAATGGAGAGAGAGCTGGACAGACAAAACGAGAATCTATGAGCCAGCCCAAGAATGAACGGGGATAGGAGCTATGAAAGAGGATTGCGTCACTTCGCCGAACAGAGCGTGCCTAGCTTCGTACCTTCAGCACTGAGCCCATGTTGCTCTCTTCGGCTGGCAGTTTTGTGAGAAGATCGAAAAGCTTCTTCACATCAGTTGAAAGCTTTGCTGGCTCGTCCCCCGGTCGATATTGCACATTCAGCTGGCCCAGTAATGAGTTGTCCGGGATTACCGCTCAATAGGGAATGAGGAGAGATGATCATGCTTAAGGTAGTAGAGAAAACGTGGAATGAGTTTTGGGCGGCATACTGGCGGCTTGACCACCGGCACAGCATTCCAGGAATCTTTGAGTGGGATCGTCAATTGGTCAACTTTATCGAGAATGTTTGCCAATTGTCACCTGGCGGACGTATTCTCGATCTGGGCTGTGGCGGTGGGGATCAAGCAAAAGTATTCGCACAGAAAGGCTACGAGGTGGTTGGAGTCGACATCGCTCCGTCACTTATCGAGTCCGCCAAGCGGCAGTTCCAGAAGGAAGGATTGAAAAGCGCTTTCATCGTTGGCGATATGCGTGCTATCCATTACGACGCTGAGTTTGACGCTTGTGTGATGCTGAGTGGAACATTTGGGTTTTTTGGCGACGTCGAAGACCAGAATCTCCTGGGTTCCATATACCGGGCCATTAAGGTTGGCGGTAAGGCGTTTATTATGTTCTTATCAGCGGAAGGATTGAACAGGCGTAGCAGGTCATGGTCAGAGATAAAGGACGGTTGGGAGCTAAACGAAAGCTGGCTTGATACCGAGACAAGTACTTATCGCTCGAGAGTCTTCATTATTCAGAAAGATGGCACGCTAGTGCGTCCTAAGACAGAACCGGCGTATCACGCTAACGAAACCATCCGTTGTTACACGATTCCAGAAATGCAAGCAATGCTTGCAAGAGCAGGGTTACGATATCTTGCCAGCTACTCCGCCGATGATCTCTCTGTTCCCCCAAAACCACTTGCTCCCGAGACAGTTCGTAACATAGTAGTAGCGGAGCGCCCAATAGAAAAGCAGCGATGAAAGACCGGCCAGAAGGATTGCCGGCTTCGGACAACAGCGCGTTTGCGACACCTTGCTAAGTGCCTTCGGCCCTTCGTAAACACGCAGGCCGTTGGGCGAGAGCACTGTGATTTGGGGAAAGACCATGAACGAAAATCCTCCTGCATTCCCCGAGAAAGACACTCCCCATCACTCAGATCTGAGTGCCAAGTCCTGGACAGAGCAAGTACGGAAAGGCCTGGATATTTATCGGGAATGCTTCAACAATCCTGCTTTCTTTGAATTCGTTGGCAGCTTCCTTCACAGACCTTTCGACGTTTGAAGATGCATCTTTTGATGCGGTCATTTCCAGTATGGCACTTAATGCGAGTCCGAATTCCGAGAAAGCGATCAGTGAGTTCCTCAGAGTCCCTGGTTCGGGCGGCGAGTTGATTCTTAGTATTGAGCATCCTTGCTTTATTAACAAAGGATTAAGCTGGATTGAAGACGAAAAAGGAGAAGACAGCAAACTGACGATATCTCATCGCTTTGACGAAAGTCCACAGCTACAGGAATGGCAATCCAGCTATGCTCCACCTGGCACTGAACCTTTTGTCACGCCGGCATTTTACTGGACTCTCTCTCGGATACTGAAAACACTCATAAGGACAGGATTCGACTTCAAAGATGTCGAAAAACCCCGTCCTTCCGAGGAAGTATGTAAGAAATTCCCTAAAATGACAAAATGGCGTAAACATGCCGGGCTTTTCTTTTGCATTCCATGCGAGAAGCATGGTTTAGAGGAGAAATGACTGCGTACGACGGTGAACACGCGGCCATGCTTCACTCCACCCAGAGGCTCGGCTTCGCCTCACTCTTTGCATATCCTGGAACTGCTGTACGATATTCGCTTAGCATCATTGTTCTAAAGTGAGATAAGCAAATGCCGAAGTATGATAGAGAACGTGTCGCTCGATTGTTTGACGGCATGACTGACGCAAAGAGCGTCACCGGTGAACACACTGGAATGTTCGGACAGAGTATCCCGCAGATAGCCGGTCAAGTAGCTTTTGAAAAGCTGGCACTGAACCATGAAGATGTGCTACTTGATGTCGGCACAGGCACTGGGGAAAAGGCCATTGCTGCCGCCCGTATCTGCCGGCAGGTAATCGGCATCGATGTTAGCAGGAAGAGTCTGGAGCGAGCCAGAATGAAAGTTGACCGGGAGAGCTTAGACAATGTGGCCTTTGTCTACGGCGGGTTTGAGGACCCTTGTGCCGAACTCGACCTCACTCCATATGGCATTACGAAGATCCTGGCCGTATATTCATTGCACCATCTGTCAGATCAACTGAAGAAAGAGAGCCTGACCACTCTGGCTGCTTTGTTGCGCCGGCCCGGCCGTATGGTGATTGGGGATATTATGTTCTTTGAGGATCCGAATGAACATCGGGAGGAATTTGATGAGGTAGGTTATGACGCCGGAGATACCGATTTTCCCTGCCGAGTAGAATACCTGACGTACTGCCTGGAGCAGATAGGGGCTGACGTTCACGTCGAGCAGATTCATCCGCTGGTCGGCGTGGTAATAGCCGAGTTCGTATGACAGCATGTCTGGGGTTCGCTCGGCTCCCCTAAGTATCCGCGATATCTTGCAGGCATGCAGGGCTTTGAGTAGAATTCCGGGAGGCTGACGTAAACATGAACGTCGAAATCATCAACCTGACCGAGGAAAACCTGGTGGATGCTCCGGAATGGCCCGGCCATCCCTTCAGCTGCAAGTATTGCATCTACTGGGAATATCCCGAAGAGTGCGTGGATGCGGCGACCGAACGAAAGGAGGAGATGTTCGCGAAGAAGCTTAGCTGGTTGCAGAGGACGATCAAGGAGTTCGGAAACTGCGGAAAGCTCTTGTATATCGACGGAAAAGGAGTAGGCTACGCCCAGTATGCGCCACCGGGACATCTACCCAATTCAGCAGAATATGATTCGGGGCCACCGAGCGATGATGCTGTATTGATCTCCTGTCTGTTCATTGCGCAAGAGCAGTTCAGGGGATCAGGCCTGGGCAACCGGCTCCTACACAGCATTATCGATGAATTGAGGGAAAAGGGAATAGAAGCGATTGAGACTTTCGGGAGAAAGGGTAACCCGGAGAATCCGTCAGGGCCCGTGGAGTTCTACTTGAGGAACGGATTCAAAATCCAGAAAGACGACAGAGAGTTTCCCCTGATGAGGTCAGATTTATGAGTGGAACACCGCCTGACACGGCACAAGAGGTTGGCGCAACTGGCGCGCACTCCCCTAGATTCTTGGCTGAGGCTCAGGCCTTTTCTGTGCTGAAACTGGGAGGTCGAATGAGATGAAGCCATTGATAGAAATCCGGGACATGAACGCAGCCGATGAGTACTTCGTCGGAACATGCACACATACCAACGAGTCGGAGGAGATAGACGCGTGTGCCAGCAGGCGGCTGGCCTGGCTCCGGAATATGCGCGCAAAGGGATTGCGGGTGAAGGTTGCCACCCTCAATGGTGAACGAGCAGGATTCCTGTATGTCATCCCTGTTGAGTTCTGTCCATGGGGACCTCTGGGACACAACCTGCTGGTGATACCCTGTCTATACGTGTTGAATAAAGGTCACGGAGTGGGGAGAGCACTGATAACCGCTGCCGAAGAAGAGGCCAAACGGCAGGGTCGGAAGGCGCTTGTTACCATGGGCTACCGCCACGATTTCTGGTTCATGCCGGCTAGCTTTTTCGAGACTAACGGTTTCCTGCCATGTCAGCCACGCCACTCCGAACGTTCCGATGCGAAAGACAGGCCTGTACTGTTATGGAGAGTTCTTGACGAACATGCGGAAGCCCCCATCCCCCTGACGCCCGATTACAGGTTCACACCGATGCCAGGAAAGGTCGTGATCGACCTTTCCTGGAATACATTCTGTCAGACAAGCGGCATTGAGGCGCAGCGGGTCAGGGAGGTGGCTGCAGAGTTCGGGGATTCGGTGGCACTCAACGAATACTGCGCGGATGACCGGGCGGTGCTTATCCGTCATCACATACCCCGCGCTATCTTCATCAACGGCCACGAGATAGGTTGGGGCTATGAAGCGCCTAAGGATGGCCTCAGGGAGGCCATTGTGCAGGCTCTGCGCGGGTAGAAGCGCAATCCACAAGCCTTGTTGTTTGAAACCGCATCTCTACGCCGGGAACCTCATCTAACGTTCCGCTTGGAAGTCGGACCCGCGTTAGAGTATAATCCTGATTGGACGCGCCGTTATGGCAGCGCAAATCCGCATGCAGTCTCCCATAAGGCTGTGAGTGGAGAGAAGAAGGATATTGAGCGAACGAGTGGCCATCCTACAAGCATAGAAATGCCAGATTGCAGAGGTAAACAATGAACTGGTTGAGCATAGTCATAATAGTTGTTGCTCTTTTGTTGGGTTTTGCAGGCTTGCGGAACGGGATTATCAAGACAGCCTTCGGCATTGCCGGGCTGATAGGCGGCATAGCTTTGGCCGGGCGTTATTACGGCGGGCTCGCTGCATTGCTTTCTCCCGCCGGCGCTACCTGGGCGAATATAGCTGCTTACGCCATTATCTTGATAGCTACCCTAGTTGTTGCCGGAGTGATCGGCTGGCTTGTAGCCAAGCTGATTCACATCACGTTGCTGGGCTGGCTTGACAGGCTTGTGGGATTTATCCTCGGCGCCTTTATAGGCAGCCTGTTATGCGCTGCAGTTCTGGCTATCGTGGTCAGGTATCACTCAGGCATGGAGACAGTTATTGCTCAATCAGCAGTAGCCAGATTCCTGATGGCAGGATTCCCCCTGTTACTGGCACTGCTGCCTGAGGAATTCGAATTCATCCGGGACTTCTTCTTGCCTTCCGGCTAGATATATCATCAAGAGCTAGCGCACAGTTTACTTCTGCAGAACTCCATCTAATGCTTTTTGGAGTTCCTTCCTGGGCCTGTAACCAGTAATCTGCTGAACAGGTTCGCCGCCTCTGAAGATGAGCATAGTGGGAATTGAAGCTATTCCATACTTGGCGGCCAAAGGCCCATTCGCATCGACATCCACCTTGACGAAGTCCATTTTGCCGGCGTATTCGTTGGCTAGTTCCTCCAGAATCGGAGCGGTAGCCAAGCAAGGACCGCACCATTGCGCCCAGAAATCCACCACAACTGGCGACTTCGCTTCCAGAACGGTCTTCTTGAAGTTATCCTCACCTACTATGGCTTGCATCATATGATTCACCTCCTTACTCGAAATGTTACATCTAAAGAGAAGAAGTCAATGGCATTTCTCGTCGTCTGTTCAGCAATCGTAGCTTCAGCACCTCCCTTGATACAGGACACAGCCTCAAGGCTTCTTAGGATATCAGCGGGCCTCGACTCATACCGTACTACCCTTCCATAAGTTACAGGGCAATCTGTCTCCAGAAGTAGTCTGTGCAGAGGTGCTTCTTTGACTGCCCTTCTATGTTCCTCATGATACTCAGCGGCTGGAGTGGCAGAAATAAAAAAACCACCAGCAATTATATCCTTAAGAACGCTGGAAAAGCCAGTAAACCAATGGAAGACGGTTTTATCTATGGCGGCTTCCCAAACCAGAAGTAGTGCATCCCTCCAGGCATATCTGCTGTGGATTATCGCCGGCTTAGCGTGCTTCCTGGCTATCTCCAGAAGCCGGCCAAAAACCTCTTTCTGCATTTCCTTCGACGCTACCTTCAGCACTCTCTTGTCATAATCCAGACCTATCTCACCGACAGCCACCGCGGCAGAGATATTCTCCTCAATAAATCGCAGATTATCGTCTATCTCAGGCGCGCCGAGATCGGCCAGCCCACAGGGATGTAAGCCCAAGGCAGGATAAATAAAGCGACGATGTTGCTGCGAGATTTCCAGGGTTCTTATGTTCGACCGGTGGCCGGAGCCCACAGCGACTACGGCAATGACGCCGGCTTTCCTGGCTTCCTCGATCATCAGATCGAGGTTATTCAACTCGTCCAGATGGGCGTGAGTATCAATGAGCTCGTACACTAGATCATCTTCTCCTTGCGCATGGCCTCATAATACTTGAGCCCCGCCTCAGTTGGCTTGTACACGTAGAGTGAGAATCTATCCTCCTTCTCCCTGGTAACCAGATGTGCGGATACCAATGCCCTGAGCATCGCCTCGCCAAAGTAGCCCGCCAAACTGAGGTGATGGTCAGGAACTGCCCTGCCGGTCGTTTCATGCTCCCTGCAAATGGCGGCCAGCAGATTTGCCGGCTCCCTTTCCAGGCTGCAGAGAAGGGCTTGCATAGTCTCTGTCTGCCTTATCAGGTCGGTGAACTCCTCAAAAGCACCCATAGCGGCTAGCCTTCAATCCTGACAGTAATGAGGAGGTCGCCTGATGCGGCTTCTCTCTGAGAGAGATGGACCTCAGCGGGTCTTCCGACGGCCCGCTTCGGGTCCTCGTGACCGACCTTCTCGGCAACATCGCGAATGAAGTGGTAATCCTTCGTGCTACGATACATTGCCCCAGAGGATATTTTACCAGTCAGAGCTCACTGCGGCAACCAGAACAGGACCCCGATTCCCGCTGATATTGACGCCATACCCAGTCAGTGCTATAGTTCATTGAGAGCTAGCGTACTGAACGAGGTGAAACGATGAACTACGGGCGCGAGTTGTTGAAAGGAAACACTGATTCTCTGCTCCTCTGCCTGATTAGTCGTCAGCCTACCTATGGCTACCAAATAGTGAAAGAACTGGTGAAAAGGAGCAACGGGTATTTCCAGTTCAAGGAAGGCACCCTTTATCCTGCTCTGCACCGCCTGGAGCGCGAAAGGCTCATCGAGGGTAAGTGGCAGATTCTAGCCAATGGCCAGCAAAGGCGCTATTACTACATCACTGACAACGGACGACAGGTTCTAGCTACAAGGTTGGCGACCTGGCAGGATTTTTCCAGCGCAGTTATGGCAGTTATACAGCCGGAAACAGTCTAACAATAACATGACAGCTAACGCAAGCCATTATCTGAATAGGTTCAAAGCCTACCTCAGAATCGACCAGACCATCAGGGACGACGCGGCTCAGGAACTCTACGCACATCTCCAAGATAAGACTCAGGAGCTAGAGGAGACCGGGCTAAGCAGAGAGGAAGCAAGCAAAATCGCTGTGCAGTCGCTCGGTTCGCCGGAGTTAATTGCCCAGCAAATCTATGAAACTCATGCTCAAGGTAGCTGGAAAGAGGCGTTCTTCAGTGCTTTGCCGCACTTTCTGGTTGCCTCCCTCTTCGCTTCATACTACTACTGGCACAACGTCATCTCTTTGTCAATCATATTGGGCCTAACCGTGGGCACAGCGATTTATGGTTGGCATCGAGGCAAGCCAATATGGCTCTTCCCCTGGTTGGGATACTACCTTATGCCGGTAGTAGTCACCGGCATATTGCTGCTTTCCCTTCCTCAAGGCTGGGGATGGATAGCAGCGCTGATCTACATCCCCCTGGCTCTCTTTGTGCTTGTGCACATAGTAAGACAGACAGCAAGACGTGATTGGCTATACGCATCGCTAATGCTGGCCCCCATGCCTGTCATATTCGGTTGGTTCCTATCGTCGGGTGCAGGAAATGAGTTCTTGGCAAATGACATGTGGATGGCGAGGTTGCAGGCAAAGGCACCCTGGATAGTCATCAGTTTCATTGCTTTGGCAGGAGCAACTATCGGCTTTATCCGCCTCAAGTCGCGCACACACAAAATCCTTAGTCTGCTGACTCCACCTGTTGTGATCCTGCTCTCAGTAACCCTGGCCAGCCGAGCGAGCATTGATGCCTGGGGCTGGCTGATATTACTCATCTCTTTGTTCGCCTTTGCCATCCCTGTATGGATGCAGGCTAGAGCATACCAATAATCGCCCGGGCAGAACTCCCCCCTAAGAACTCCGGCCTCCACCCGCTGGCATTGGGAAGATTCCGTAAAATCGCTGCACAAGACCAAGGACTTACGGGCAGAGGCGCCAAGTGGATTTTCCGGGGGGTGCTTAATAAGCGAAGATCAGCTCTGTGCCTGACTCCACAAGCCAGACTGGGATTCGAGATCCCTTTTGTAAGGCAGCCCCAGGTGTTCGTAGGCAAGCCTGGCAGCTACTCTGCCGCGAGGTGTTCGCTCTAGAAAACCTAGCTGAAGAAGATATGGCTCATAAACATCCATGATGGTATCAGCGTCCTCGTTAATGGAAGCAGCAATGGTATCCAGACCTACGGGACCACCGTCAAACTTGTGAATTATCGTATGCAGCACTTTGTGATCTATGTCATCCAAACCCACAGAATCTATCTCGAGCTTTGAAAGCCCTTCCAACGCTACTTCATGGGTGACCACTCCGTCTGCCATCACCTGCGCATAATCTCTCACCCTCTTCAAGAGACGATTGGCCACTCTGGGAGTGCCTCGAGCGCGGCGGGCAATCGGCACAAGCCCTTCCCTCTCAGCTTTCACCTTGAGGATGGTTGCTGCCCTCTCCAGAATTGCCTGTATTGCTGCCTCATCGTAGAAATCAAGATGATATGTCACCCCAAATCTATCGCGAAGGGGAGGACTCAACAGCGCAAGGCGAGTAGTCGCCCCGACTAAGGTGAAATGGGGCAGATTCAGTCGCAAGTCTCTAGCAGCTGGACCTTTCCCTAGAAAGATGTCAAATGCGAAATCCTCCATGGCGGGATAGAGCTTTTCTTCTACCGTATGGCTCAGCCTGTGTATCTCGTCAATGAAGAGGATATCGCCCTCATGCAGATTGGTGAGAATAGCTGCCAGGTCTCCAGTGCGTTCTATAGCCGGGCCGGAGCTAACCTTGACATTGACTCCCATCTCAGCAGCGATGATGTAGGCAAGGGTAGTCTTTCCCAAACCAGGAGCACCATAGAGCATGACATGATCCAGTGACTCGCCTCTCTTCTGAGCAGCGACAATGGCTATTCTCAGATTATCCTTGATTCTCTCTTGCCCTATGAATTCACTAAGGCGCCTAGGACGGAGGTCGAGGTCAACGGACTTATCTTCAGCTGCTGCTTTGCCTGAAATGAGCCGCATCGCTAACCTTTGGAAGTCAAACCTCTACGAGCTCTCCAGCTCCAAACTTTCAGCCTCGTCTTCGCCAAAACCTCCCGCCTTTAATCTTCTCCCATCATCAGGACTCACAGAAAGGACGCGAGACGGGATGAGCTTACCAAGAATCACATTTTCCTTAAGACCGCGAAGCTTGTCCACCTTACCTTTGATCGCAGCATCCACCAGAACTCGCCCGGTTTCCTGGAAGGAGGCGGCTGCCAGCCAACTGTCCTTGCTCAAGCTAGCTCTGGTTATGCCGAGAAGCGCAGCTTGAGCCGTTGCCGGCTCACCTCCCTCCGCCAGCACCCTGGCGTTTATCTCCTCGTAGTCAAATCGATCAACCAACTCGCCAGGCAAGAGCTTTGTATCTCCTGAGGAGATGATCCTCACGTTACTTAGCATGCGCCGGGCAATGACAGCAATGTGTTTGTCATGTATAGTCACTCCTTGCGCGCGATACACCTTTTGTACTTCATCAATCAGGTATTGCTGGACTGCGGCTTTTCCCATAATACGCAGGATATCGTGAGGGTTAACGGGCCCTCTAGTAAGCCGGTCGCCTGCTTTGACCGTATCTCCCGACTGAACGAGCGAATGCGCGCCATGGGAAACGGTATACTCCCTTTCTTCGCTCTCTTCATACCGAACATAGATATGATCATCCTCAGTGATGACCTGACCGGTCACTCGAGCCACTACAGGCTGCGATTGATCGCCTTCGCCCCCGCCAATAGCCGGCAAACTCTCCTGAGTCTGCTCCGGCAGAGAAAGCAGGATGCTGCCCGCGCCAACCGATTGCCCGTCGGTAACAGCTAGCTCCGCTCCCGGCGGAATTGGGTATTCATCCAGATAGAAATCAGAGCTAGTGACCTTAACTACGCTCTCCCCATCGGTATGAGTCACTTCAACCGTGCCGTCGATTTCCGAGATTATGGCACTGCCGTTCGGGGTTCTAGCCTCAAAAAGCTCTTCTACTCGAGGCAGTCCGGTGGTGATATCGAGCCCTGCTATGCCCCCGGTATGAAAAGTCTGCAGCGTGAGCTGCGTTCCGGGCTCACCGATACTCTGGGCAGCAACAACTCCTACAGCGGTGCCGAGCTTCACCGGCTGCTTTTTCCCGAAATCCCTTCCATAGCAGTTTCGACAAACGCCAAATCTAGAACGGCAGGTAAGAGGCGACCTCACGTGTACCCCGGTAATGCCGGCTTCGATAATCCGTTGCGCTTTCTCTTCGTCGATTTCCTCATCACGATCAACAATAACGGCACCTGTAGCCGGATCAACGACCTGGCTGGTCGCTAGATAGCCGATAATCCGCTTTTCAAACGGGGGAAGAGACAGATCTGCAGTCTGGCGGAATATCCAGATTCCCTCGGGGGTGCCGCAATCCATCTGAGTCACAATGACGTCTTGAGCTACATCAACAAGCCGCCTGGTAAGATAACCGCTGTCTGATGTCCTCAAGGCCGTATCGGTCAACCCTTTGCGACCGCCATGGGTAGAGATGAAGTACTCCATGGGTGACAGTCCGTCACGGAGACTGGATTTGATGGGGAAATCTATGATCCTCCCTGAGGGGTCGGTCATCAACCCGCGCATACCGGCCATCTGCCTGATCTGAGAAACATTCCCCTTGGCGCCCGACGTAGCCATCATGTAGATACTCCCGTAAGGATCCAGCGTTCGGGAAATATCCTCAGTAACCTTATCCGTAGCCTCCATCCACACTCGAATCGAGCTCTCATACTTTTCATCCTCAGTAATCAAGCCATGGTTGAACTGATCCTCAATAAGGCTCATCTTCTCATCGGCTTCCTCCAGAACCCTGCGCTTATCTGGAGGCTCCTCGATATCATCCATAGCGACCGAAACGCCCGACTTTGTGGCGTAGTCAAATCCCGCTTGCTTGAGCTTATCCAGGACACCGGCAGTGCCTTCGCAGCCCAATACGCTAATGCAGTCAGAGACCAACGCTCGTAACGAAGCCTTATTCGCGGTCTGGTTGCGAAAGCGAAGCTGTGGAGGCAAGGCATCGTTAAAGAGGATTCTGCCCACTGTAGTATTTATTCTGCCTCCATCTGAACCAAGCGAAGGATCTCTCACGATGATTTCAGCACCAAGCTCGATAACGCCAAGGTCGTAAGCTAGCTTAGCCTCGTCAAAACTGCTGAACAATTTCCCTTCCCCTTTGGCTCCAGGCTTAGAAAGCGTAAGATAATAGCAGCCCAAACCCATATCCAGGGTAGGCGTTGTTCCCGGCTCACCACTACTCGGGAGCAACATGTTATACAGGCTCAGCATATGCTCCCTGGCTTCCTGGATTGCCGCCGTGGATAATGGCACATGAACTGCCATCTGGTCGCCGTCGAAATCGGCACCGAAGGCGGTACAGACCAGGGGGTGCAACTGAAAGGCATCGCCGTCGATTAACACGGGTTCAAAGGCCTGAATGCTTAGCCGGTGCAATGTAGGAGCGCGATTAAGCAATACAGGACGTTCCTTAACTACCTCATACAGCGCATCCCAAACCTCGGGGTTACCTCTTTCCACCAGGCGCCGGGCACTCTTCAGGTTATTGGCATATCCATTCTGGATCAGCTTGTGCATCACTGAAGGCTTGAACAGCTCCAAGGCAACATGGCGCGGCAGGCCGCACTGGTGGAGCTTAAGTTTCGGCCCGACAACAATGACCGAGCGACCACTGTAGTCTACCCGCTTACCGAGAAGATTCTGCCGAAACCGCCCCTGCTTGCCCTTCAGGATGTCGGACAGGGATTTCAAAGCATGCTTGTTACCGGTGGTGACTGCGCGCCCTCTTCGCCCATTGTCGATAAGGGCATCAACAGCTTCCTGCAGCATGCGTTTCTCATTGCGGATGATTATCTCCGGCGCACCCAAC
>JAUWOB010000043.1 GCA_030612345.1 Dehalococcoidia bacterium
AAGTGGAGATTTGACCTTATGGCACGAGCATGTCCTGATCCTTCCGCAAGCTCAGGACATGGTCTATCGAAGGATAGGAGGATATAGATATGGGCAAGATATGGAGAGTCTCAGGCCCCTTGGTTATCGCCGATGACATGAAAGGCTCTCAGGTTTATGAAGTTGTGGAGATCGGTGCAGAAGGGCTTGTCGGCGAGATTGTGGGGCTGGAAGGGAACCGGGCCATAATTCAAGCACACGAGGATACTTTGGGATTGAAGGTTGGCGAGGTGGTAAGAGGAACGGGAAGAGTGTTAAGTGCAGAGCTAGGCCCTGGTCTCGTGGGCTCTATCTACGATGGCTTGCAGAAATCCCTGCTCGCCATGGGTGAGCGTACCGGCCCGTTCATAAAACGGGGCGCCAAGGCCTCAGCTCTTCCCCGTGACAGGAAATGGCAGTTCACGCCTCGAGTCAAGGTCGGTGATGCGGTTAACCATGGCGACATAATAGGCGTGGTGCCGGAGACTGCGCTGATTGAACACAGGATAATGGTGCCGCCAGGAATCAAGGGTACGATCAAGGAGATACGCCAGGGCGACTACACTGTCGAAGAGCCTATAGCCTGGATACGGCACGACGGTGAAGTACGAGAACTCACGCTTATGCAAGAGTGGCCGGTAAGAAAGCCCAGACCGTATAAACAGAGGTTCGATCCTTCGGGCTTACTCACTACTGGCATGCGCATTCTGGACTACATGTTTCCCTTAGCTCTTGGCGGCAAGGCTGCCATACCCGGAGGCTTCGGCACCGGAAAGACCGTGGCCTTGCAGCAACTGGCCCGATGGGCTCAGACACACCTGAATATCTACGTTGGCTGCGGCGAAAGGGGCAACGAGATGGCTGACGTGCTCTCTAGCTTTAGAGAACTCAAGGACCCTAACACAGGAAGATTGTTGCAGGAGAAGGAGATCTTCATAGCCAACACCTCCAACATGCCCGTTGTGGCCAGGGAGTCAAGCATCTTCGTGGGCATTACCATGGCCGAGTACTTCCGGGATATGGGTTACGATGTTCTGCTGGTGGCTGATTCGACTTCCAGATGGGCTGAGGCCATGCGGGAGATGAGCGGAAGACTGGAGGAAATGCCCGGGGAGGAAGGGTTCCCTTCGTATATGGGCTCTCGGCTTTCGTCCTTCTACGAAAGAGCAGGCATGGTTGCATGCGTAGGCAGCCCTGAAAGAAGGGGCTCAGTGACCGTGGCCGGTGCTGTCAGTCCCCCGGGAGCCGACTTCAGTGAACCGGTAACCCAGAACACACTCAGAATAATAGATGCGCTGTATGCCCTCGATGTCTCGCTGGCAAACAAGAGGCATTTCCCCACCATAAACTGGCTCACCAGTTATAGCCTTTATGTAGACGCAGTCAAGGATTGGTGGAATGAGCACGATCCCGGGTGGGAGGATACCAGAGCTAGTGCCTTGAGATTGTTGCAGCAGGAGGCTGAGCTGGAGGAGATTGTGAGACTCGTAGGTCCCGAAGCCCTGCCTGAAGGAGACAAACTATTGCTTCTTATCACCAGGATGATACGCGAGGACTTTCTCCAGCAGAGTGCCTATCACGAAGTGGATACCTACTGCGTACCGGCCAAAGCAGGCCTCATGCTCAAGACCATCATGAAGTTCTACGAGTTAGCTCAGGAGGCGCTGAATTCGGGGGCAGGCATTGAAAGCATCCGTTCATCTCCTATGGTGTACCGAATATCCAGAATGAAGGATATACCTAATGAAGGCTTTGAACAGAGAGCCAAGGAACTGTGGTCAGAGATGGAACATAGCTTGGTAGCCGGCAAACGCATTCCCTGAGAGAAGGAGGGCTTTTATGGATTTCTCCTCACTTTATATTAAGGAAAGCAGAGCGATCACTAAGGCTAAAGGATCTTTGCTGGTAGCTGAAAGCATACCGGGAATAAAGTTCAACGAGATAGTTGACGTTCAGCTTGGAAATGGCGAAGTGAGAAGTGGACAGGCGATAGACATCAGTGAGGAAGCAACTATAATCGAGGTATTCGGCGGCGTGAGCGAAGTGGACCTCATCGGAAGCAAGATAAGGTGTAAAGGCGAGACTCTGAAGCTGCCGGTGTCTATTGACATATTAGGAAGGATATTCAATGGCATGGGAGAACCGATAGATGGAGGGGCAGCGCTGATACCCGAACATTACCTGGACATTAACGGTGAGCCCGTGAACCCCGCGCTCCGCCAGCCTCCAGCGGAGTTCATTGAAACAGGCATGTCGCCCATAGATGGCCTAAATGCATTAGTCAGAGGGCAGAAACTGCCCATCTTCAGCGGCTCAGGCCTGCCTCATAACCGCATTGTAGCTCAGATAATCAGACAGGCAACTGTGAAGGGCAAGGAGGAAAGCTTCGCCTTAGTCTTTGCTGCCATCGGTATCAGTTACGATGATGCCTCGTTCTTTATGAGGAGTCTCGAGAGGACAGGAGCGCTGGAGAGAACTGTAGCCTTCATCAACACCGCGTCAGACCCTGTTATCGAGCGAATATCAACGCCAAGGCTAGCCCTAACCGCCGCCGAATACCTGGCCTGGCAACAGAGTATGCATGTGCTGGTCATACTGACCGACATGACCAACTATTGCGAAGCCCTCCGTGAACTCTCTTCCATGCGTGAGGAGATACCGTCAAGAAGAGGATATCCCGGGTATATGTACACCGACCTGGCCACGATGTATGAGAGAGCAGGCAGGATCTTCGATAAGGAAGGCTCGGTGACTATTATGCCTATTCTGACCATGCCTGACGATGACATAACGCATCCCATACCAGATCTGACCGGCTATATAACTGAGGGGCAGATTGTCCTTTCGCGAAATCTGGATAGGAAAGGAATATACCCCCCGATAGATGTGTTCCTATCTCTCTCCCGGATGATGAAGGAGGGGATTGGGCCGGGTAAGACCAGAGAGGACCACAACAACGTCTTCATGCAATCCTATGCCGCCTACGCCGAAGGGTGTTACCTCAGGGAGATATCCACTATTATCGGTGCCGAGGCGTTGGGTGACAGAGACAGGGTCTACCTGGCCAATGCTGAGGAATTCGAGAGGAAATTCATCGCTCAAGGCGAGTGGGAGAAACGAACCATAGAAGACACCCTGGATATAGCCTGGAGGCTGTTTTCGGCGCTGCCTGAAGAAGATCTAAAACTGATTAGAGAGGAATTCATCAAGAAGTACCTTCCCAGGTACCGGAAGCAGGAGTAAGTACAAAGGAAATGCCCGAGTTAATCAAGGTCAGACCTACCAAGATTGAGCTTGTTAAGCTAAAACGCAGGCTTTCCCTGGCGAAAAGAGTACAGAAGATAGTGAAGGACAGGCTCTCCATATTGACCATGGAGTTCCTGCAAACAGCGAGAGACACGGTAGAAGCCAAGAGAAGATCACTTGATGAGTTCTCCAAACTCTACAAGGCTCTATCCATTGCAGCCGGGTATCACGGATACATGGCCCTGGAAAAGGAACTACTTGCTACTGAGGCTGACCCTAGGATCGCCGCTGGCTCAAGGAACGTCGCGGGCGTGCGCATCCCATCTCTTGAACTCGTGGGCAACGGCAGGAAGATGAGACGGTACAATCTGACTGATACATCCTCGTGGTTGGACCGCGCCGCACAGCTATCCGAAGAATCCCTGCGCGCCATTGCCGAATTGGCTGAGCTTCAGAGGAGTTTCGAATTGGTGGCAGCGGAGATAAACAGGACAACGAGGATCAGCAATGCTCTGGAGTACATAGTCATCCCGAGTTTTCAGGTGACGATAAACTACTTGAATATGAAGTTTGAGGAAAGAGACAGAGAGGAGAAGGCACGGCTGAAACGAGTGAAAGTCCTGGTTGCCCGAGGATAGATAGGTGCCTAAGTCTTTACAGGATGAAGGTCGCCCGATACAATCGGGGCAGTCTCTCCATGAAACAGTGCTTCAGCATTGTTTAGCGGGCGAACTCAGGGTGGTGAACGCCGGTTTACCGCAGCGTCTGAAAAGATTATCAGACTTGCTGGACGAGGAATATCCTCACGTGCCATGTAACGATGGCAGCACACATCTCTTCAAGAGGAGCGAACTCAAGTATCTGGCGAGCATGCTAGATGCTGATGAACAGAAGACGTTGTTCTTGCCCATGCTCATAGAGCTGGGTGAGAATCAAGCTGAGGTTGCCATAATATGCCAGGCGGGAGCAGAGGAGAGAGTTGTGTCAAGAGCGCTTGATATGCCCGTAACCTGTGAACATGGAAGAATCAGGATATACAGGCCACAGCTGGCACTGCTAAGGAGGAAGCTCAGAACAACCACGGCATATCTATTCTCCGCCAGGATTGTTGCTTAAGTCGCCCGATCACTGTATAATTCGCTTTTCTATGCGCCGCCAGACCGTTGAAGTACATCCGCTGAGTCACGAGCTATTGACAAACACCTGCACTTAGGAGATAATCACCCTCTTAGATGGTTAAGATCAGATTGTGCCGTATGGGGAGGAGAAACAGGCCGTTCTACCGAGTGGTCGTAGCAGATAGCCGCTCTCCCCGTGACGGTAAATTCATTGAGACAATCGGCCACTACAATCCGCTGACCGAGCCGGCCACTATGGACATCAACGAGGAAAAGGCTTTGAAGTGGCTTAGATGCGGAGCTCAGCCTTCAGACACGGTTCGCAGCTTGCTGGGCAAACTGGGCATTATGGGCAAATTCGAGACGCCCTCGGGCCAAAACTAACTACTAAGGAGGCGAAATGAAAGACCTGGTTGAGTACATTATCAAAGCCATTGTGGCAGAACCTGACGCGGTCAAGATCACCGAGGAAAACACTGATGAAGGTCTGCTGATTAAATTGGAGGTTGCTCCCGATGACAAGGGAAGAGTCATCGGCAGGCAGGGTCGGGTGGCGCAAGCGATACGAACACTGCTTCGAGTAAAAGCAGCGAGGGAAGAAACCAGAGTCAGGCTTGAAATAGTATAGTCGGGATTCATAGAGGCCCGATTTCCAGCATTTCTTAGTCCCGAGTTCTGGCCCCAGCCTCGCTCATATCTATCGAGGAGACTGGGCATTCCTCTGAGCGGCATGTCTGATCGCTCAAGGTGATGTCGATCTTCATCATCGCGTGGCTCCAGAGCCGGTATAAAGAGTCTCTGATCAGCCTCTCAACTCGGCTGCAAACACGCATTCACCGGCACGGCTCGTTTGAAGGCACTCGTTGACGGGGTTATAATCACTGCGCTGACATGAGAATTCTACTCAGGTTGCTGACCTTTGCCAAGAAATACAGGTGGCTCCTGCTGCTAGCGCTTATCTGCATGATGGCAAGCACCGCCTTCGTCTTGATCATACCCCAGTTGATTAGCCGGGTGGTCGATACCGTACTGAGCGACCGCGAGCCTGGCGAGCTTCTCTGGCTGGCTGTGGCTGTAGTTGTCGTGGGCGCCCTGAGAGGCTTATCTGCCTTCGGCAATAGCTACCTGACCGAAGTGGTATCTCAGAGAACAGCCTATGATATCAGGAACGCTCTCTATGACAAACTCCAGCGGCTGAGTTTTGCCTTTCACGACCAGGCTCAGACGGGAGAGCTTATGTCACGGGGCACCGCCGATGTCGAAGCGATACGCATGTTCTTCGGCAGGGGCTTACTGGGTCTGCTGCAGATAATCATCCTCTTCGTTGCCATCTCTTACCTGCTGGTCCGGCTGAACTGGCCGCTGGCGCTGCTGACCATGGGTTTCCTGGCAGCGGTCGCCTGGCGGGCAGTTGTCGTCGCCAGGCTTCTCCGCCCCATCTGGCTCAAGATTCAGCAGCTAATGGCAAAACTGGGCACAATTCTGGAACAGAACCTCACGGGGGTCAGAACAGTGAGATCGTTCGCACACGAGCACGAAGAGAGCCACAAGTTCTCTACCCAGGCAGCAGTGCTTTACGAGGAGCACATGATCGCTACTCGTCAAAGAGCCTTCAACATCTCGCTTATGGTCTTTCTGGTAACCATACCTGTAGCACTCATCATATGGTATGGCGGACGACTGGTGATAGCTGGCGCATTGGGCGTGCCCGGGCTAACCCAGTTCATCTTTTACCTCACCATCATGGGAATGCCGGTGCGCCGCCTCGGATTCATCACCAATATCTTCACCCGCACTATGTCAGGCGGCCAACGCATTTTAGAGATATTGGATACGGAATCAGCGGTTAAGGAGAAACCCGATGCTATTGAGATGCACGGAGTTAAGGCAGGAGTCAGTTTTGAAAACGTCAGCTTCAGCTATGATTCGGCTGCTCCGATACTTAAGAACATCAGCTTCAGCGTACAGCCAGGAGAACTGGTGGCTCTGGTGGGAAGCCTGGGCAGCGGCAAGAGCACTATTGCCCACCTCATCCCCAGATTCTATGATGTGGCCGGCGGAAGAATCACCATTGATGGCATTGACATCCGTGATGTGACTCTGGATTCACTACGCAGGAACGTAGGAATAGTACAGCAGGATACCTTCCTGTTTTCGGCTACCATTCGAGACAACATCGCCTACGGCGCTGTGAATGCCGACATGGAACAGATCGTGGCAGGGGCCAAGGCGGCCCAGCTTCATGACTTCATCGAGAGCCTCCCTGAAGGCTATGAAACCCGGGTGGGAGAGCGAGGCGTCACCCTCTCCGGCGGGCAGAAACAACGCTTGGCTATAGCCCGTACCCTGCTCATGAATCCCAGTATCCTTATTATGGATGACTCTACCTCCAGCGTAGACGCAGGAACTGAACATCTCATTCGCCGCGCCCTGAACGAACTCATCAAGGGACGCACTACCTTCATCATTACCCATCGCCTGCCCATCATCAGAAACGCAGACCTTATCCTGGTACTTGAGGATGGTCAGGTGGTGGAGCGAGGTAGACACAGCGAACTGATGGCCAGGCATGGCCTTTATCAACAAATATATGAGTCGCAACTCTCCGTGACGGACTTTTCCGGAGAGGATTTCGGGACTCAAGACAGCTCGGACCTGTAAGAGGAGTATAAGAGGAATTGAGCATGCATCACGGTGGCGGTCACCATGGCGGAGGTCAACTGCCCAGCACCTTCGACGCAGATAAGGTGATGGGCAACGTATATGACTCCAGGGTTGTCCGACGACTGGTCAGATACCTGGGGCCGGTCAAATCAGACCTGGGCCTGGGAGCTGCTGGCATGGTAATGCGTTCTATCTCTACTGTAGCTGTGCCCACGTTGGTGGGGATGGCCACCGACAGCCTTATAGGTAGTGGCGACCTTGCCAGGCTGAATACTACCGTCGTCATCATCGTCGCTGTGATAGCACTGGGCTGGGGTGGTCGCTATCTGGAGGAACTATTCCTGGGCTATGTCGGACAGAAGATACTCTACAGAGTGCGCACCCAGATGTTTGATCACCTCCAACGGCTCTCGCTTAGGTTCTTTGACCAGAACAAAGTAGGGAGAATCATGTCCCGTGTCCAAAACGATGTGCAACAAATACAGGA
>JAUWOB010000140.1 GCA_030612345.1 Dehalococcoidia bacterium
CCCGGCGCAGGAGGCAACAAGGAGCTGTTCTTCCGAGCCACCGACTGGCTGCCCGGGGAATTACCCCCTATCGCCGGTGGCGGCAAGCCCGACCTCGTCCCTCACGTAGCCAGGGTCTTCCAGTTGATCGCCATGGCCACGGTGTCTACCTCTGCCCAGGAAGCCAGGCAACTGGGCTTCCTGATGCCGCGCGACAGGATCGTCATGAACTATGACCACCTCCTCTACGAGGCCAAGAAGGCGGTGCTTGCCCTGGCTGAGGCAGATTACCAGCCGCCGAGGCGGAGAGACGAGATCAGGGTGCCGGGGCGGACGGGCAGAGCGGCGCTGGAAACCTTCGTCTATCTGATGAGAGAGGCACTGTACATAACGGACTACGATGCTTTCATCGCCAAGAACTTAGCACATGTACTCACCGCCGGCGATGTAGATCTGAACACGCTGGTGACGGAAGAATACCTGCTGGACCTGGAAAGGGAAGCGTTTCTCTCATTGTGTGGAGAGGAAAAGAGCCAGGCCAGGATGAAACACATGCTCGAGACCAATAGGCCACTGAGGAACTAGTCCTCACTTAAGGAGGTTTAAACGTGAAAGATGCAGTCATAGTATCAGCGGTAAGAACCGCCCTGGGCAAGGCGGTAACCGGCAGCCTGAAGAATGTCAGGCCCGAGTATACTGCCACAGAGGTGCTCAAGGAGGCCGTGCGACGGGCCAAAGGCCTGAAGCCTGAAGAAATAGACGATGTCGTCGTGGGCTGTTCCTTCCCGGAGGCAGAGGCGGGCATGAACCTGGGTCGGATCGTCGCCCTTAAGGCCGGCCTGCCCACACATGTACCGGGGATGACACTGAACCGGTTCTGTTCCTCAGGGCTGGATGCCCTTTCCGCCGCCTGCCAGAGAGTCATGTGCGGCTTTGCCGATGTCATGGTGGCGGTGGGAGTGGAGCACATGAGCACCGTGCCTATGGGCGGAAACAAGTTAGTCCCCGATCCGGACCTGGTGGAGAGCTTTCCCTCGGCATACATAACCATGGGGCTGACCGCCGAGAATGTGGCCTCGCGGTTTAACATAAGCAGAGAAGACCAGGATACCTTCGCTTATGAAAGCCATCAGAAGGCAGCCAAGGCCCTTAATGACGGGGTGTTCAAGGAGCAGATCCTGCCTTTGAAGGTAACGAACCGGACGTTCCAGAACGGGAAGCCGGTGAAGCAGGAGAGGGTCTTTGATACCGACGAGTGCGTAAGGTTCGACACATCCCTGGAGCGCATGGCCGCGCTGAGGCCGTTGTTCCGGGCCGGCGGTACAGTCACGGCGGGAAACTCCTGCCCCATCAATGACGGCGCATCGGCCGTTGTGATCATGTCCCGGGAGAAGGCCGGGGCATTGGGGCTAAAGCCCATGGCGGTTTTCAGGTCATACGGGGTGGGAGGGGTGGACCCCGACATCATGGGCATAGGGCCGGTGGTAGCTGTGCCCAAGGCACTGAAGAACGCGGGCATCTCTCTCGAGCAGATCGACCTCATAGAGCTGAACGAGGCCTTTGCCTCCCAATCGCTATATGTTATCAGGGAACTGGGCCTGGATATGAAGAAGCTCAATGTGAACGGCGGCTCCATTGCCCTGGGCCATCCTCTGGGCTGTACCGGTGTCTATCTTACCACCAAGCTGCTGTATGAAATGCCGCGGCGCAAGGCCAGATACGGCCTGGTCACCATGTGCACCGGGGGCGGTATGGGAGCAGCAGCCGTATTCGAGAGACAGCAGCAGTAGCCAAGGGGCGCCTTGGTTAACTCAGGCAGCAGCTGCGCGTCTTGCTGGCTGCCGGAGATGCGTCAGGAATCCAGGCCCCCGCCCAGCCCGGTTAGTTCCCAGACAGTCCTGGAACTAGCTCGAACCTTCAGATGCTCTACATGTTGCCTGAACCGGTCCCGGCAAGAAGCCCCTGCGATCTAAACAAGCTGACTACTATCACAACGGGAGCGGGAAGAACCTGCTGAATAGATAGATGAAGGCCGGGATTGACAATATGGAGAATATGAAACTGGCAACAACGAACTGACGGTGGCCCTGGGGCTGGAGCTTACCTTCTCGGTATCAAATTGAACGACCCTGCCATTGTCATCTACGAGCGCCAGCTTAGCATTGACAGAGCCGATATCTACTCCTAAGTAGTAACCCATTGCTCGGCGAACAATTGTAGCAAAGAATGGACTTTCTCAAAAGACCAGGGCTAAAAATCTCAAGCAAGACGAAGGGAAATCGGAGAGGAACATGGATTCCATGTAAGCCCAGCTTTGCACGAAGCATTGCCGCACCTAGCAGGCTCAATTGCACCATAAGAGATCAGCACTTCCCTGACATCGTCTTGTTACCTCATCCGCCATTGACAAATTACTAAACCATGTGTAGCCTTATGAAAACACTCCTCTTAGAGATATGTATTGTGGGATGCCACATAGATGATATGGGAGAGGCACGTGAACAAAACAGAGACGATTGTTGAGATTACGGCATCTCGCGGATTCGAGAGTATCTACTCTGAAATTCAAGAGGTATATCTCGCAAATACTATTCCGTGGATTATTTGTTTCTCAGGTGGTAAAGACAGCACTGCTTTATTGCAGCTGGTATTTTACGCATTATCCGCCCTACACAGGGAGAAATTGACAAAAGAAATCCATGTGCTTTCTAACGATACCCTTGTTGAGAACCCTTCAATTGCGAAGCATGTAGATGAACAGCTGGAAAAGATTAGGGAATGGGGAAAAGCAAAACTATATCAACATAATCCGGAGTTATTCGCTGTGGCAAAAGTTAGGCCCAAGCTTGAGGATACCTTCTGGGTAAACCTCATCGGTAGAGGCTATCCTTCGCCCAATCGTTGGTTTCGTTGGTGCACGGAACGACTGAAAATCAACCCCACTGCTAACTATATTGTGAATACCGTGAATAAGCATGGGC
>JAUWOB010000143.1 GCA_030612345.1 Dehalococcoidia bacterium
GCACGAGTGGCGGCGTGGCGCAATTTATCAATCTCCTCATTTATATCTGCCTCTTTTTCAATATAGAGGTCATGGCGAGGAATATAGGCTTCAGGCTGGTAGTAGTCATAATAGCTGACGAAGTATTCTACGGCGTTCTCGGGGAAGAACTCCTTGAACTCGGTTGCGAGTTGAGCGGCCAGAGTCTTGTTGTGACAAATAACCAGGGCTGGCCTCTGTAGTCTGTCGATTATATTAGCCATGGTGAATGTCTTCCCACTACCCGTGACCCCAAGCAGTGTCTGTTCGCGGTAGCCTTTGTTCAGGCCACTGCCCAGCTGATCCACGGCCTGCGGCTGGTCGCCGGTAAGATGAAAATCAGAGACTATCTTAAACTCGGGCATCGTGTCTGCCCTCACATTGAGAGAAGCGCAACAGTTAATATACATGAAACAACGAAATCTTGCTCCACCGGATGAGGGGTAACGCCATTTGGAGGAGCCGTGCCAAACGGGACTCTTGTTTGAGGCCTTGAGCCGTGTTAATATTGAGTATCCTGGCATGGAAGAAAGGAAACCTACGGCATGAAATCCTATGAGGAACTCGCTAGAGAGCAGGCCCAGAGGGAAAGTAGCCTACTGTCGAAGTTGATGGCAGAGGGTGGGATGGAGGAGCTAACTGATTTTGAGGCCGGGCTAGGCGAGCGGCAGACTGAGATTCTGTTCAAGATAACCACCGAGATGGAAGATACCCAGGATGCGCTGAATCAGGTTGAGGAGCTTGCCCAAAGGCTCAGGAGACATCTAGACCGGCTGAAGAACCTACATCGTACTCTGTCTAAGTAGCGCTCCAAAAAGGACTCGCCCAGCGCTTCGCCAGGAAACCCGTAGGTGTCAATGTGTACATCTTCCGTAATCAAGTAAGGTTAGGCACTCACAGCATAACGCAATGAGATCTGCGCTGGAGACACCGGTTAGGGTTCGTTTTGCCCCCAGCCCCACAGGATATCCACATTTGGGGAACATCAGAACTGCTCTGTTCAACTGGCTTTTTGCCCGGCATCACGGCGGCAAGTTCATCTTGCGAATTGAAGACACGGACAGTGCCCGTAAGGTCGAAGGCACAGTGGAGGCGATAATGGAGAGTTTGCAGTGGCTGGGGTTGAACTGGGATGAAGGGCCTTACTTCCAGTCACAGCGACTGGCTATATATCATGAGATTACCAGGAGTTTGCTCGAGAAGAGGCATGTATATTTGTGTTATTGCTCTCCGCAGCGATTAGAGACCATGCGCCAGGAACAGGCAAGACGTAAACAGCCGCCCAAATATGATCGCCATTGTCGAGATCTAACAGAGGAGGAGAGGTCCCGGCTGGAAACGACAGGAGTCAGCTCGGTGGTTCGCTTTAAGATGCCTCTTGAGGGCGAAACTACCTTCTGCGACTTGATTCATGGCTCCGTGACATTCAGGCACGATACGTTGGACGACTTCATTCTGCTAAAATCTGACGGTTATCCCACATATCACCTGGCGAATGTGATTGATGACCACCTGATGGCTGTTTCGCATGTCCTGAGGGCGGACGAGTGGCTCTCAAGCGTTCCTCGCCATGTTCTGCTTTACAGGGCCCTGGATTGGCAACCTCCGCAGTTTGCCCACCTGCCCATAATCTTGGGGCCCGACCGCACCAGACTCTCCAAAAGACACGGGGCCACCGCTATAACGGAATATCAGAGGCAGGGATACCTGCCGGATGCTATGACGAATTTCCTGGCTCTTCTGGGCTGGTCGCTTGATGACCGCACTGAATTGCTGTCCAGAGACGAGTTGACAAAGCATTTCTCCCTGGAAAGGGTAGGGAAGACAGCAGCTGTCTTTAACAGGGACAAACTCGACTGGATGAACGGTGTCTATCTACGCCAGCTGAGCCTGGACGAGTTTGTTCAGCAGGCGATGCCGTTCTTAGACAGAGATCTGCCCGAATCGGTAAAGCGGCCGCTCGATAAGAGTTTCGTCAGTGGTGTGTTGTCTCTCATCCAGGAACGAGCACGAACACTGGCTGAAGTTCCTCAACTCACCAGTTTTTTCTTTGCAGACGAGTTGCAGTACGATGCAAGACTGCTTTTGGGAGGAAAACTGGAGACGAAACCCGCCGTCCAGGCTATCACTGCTGCTTCAAAACGGTTAGCGGAAGTAGAGGCCTGGGATGCCGCGGTACTCGAGGCTATCTTGCGCCCTCTGGCCTCAGAGCTAGGCCTAAGCACAGGAAAGCTCTTCGGTCTGCTGAGAGTGGCTGTTACAGGGTGCACTGCCGCACCACCATTGTTTCAGACCATGGCAGTATTGGGCAGAGAAAAATGTCTGCAGCGCTTGAACACGGCAGTGGAGGTTCTGTCCGCTCATTCCGACTAGAGTGGCGCATGCAGCGGGCGTCTGGAGACGGTGTGACATTTGCGGGGTTCTTTGATCGCACCAGGTGGTCACAAATGGGGAATTTTTGCTTCGACTGCCCAAAAGGTATTGACAAAGCTTTGCTCTTACAGTAACAATATATGCACGTAGCCAAAGCCTGAAAGGAGGGGACAATGGCGACAGCTTATTGCATGAAGTGCAGGAAAAAGGTGGAGATAAGAAATCCCAGCCGCGTTATGCTCAAGAACCGCAGACCGGCAACTCGGGGTGTCTGTCCCGACTGCGGCACCAAGGTATTCAGAATCGAGAAGGCCTGAGTATCAGCGGCAGTCATCGGGCGCTGCAAAGGGTCACGCACTGA
>JAUWOB010000096.1 GCA_030612345.1 Dehalococcoidia bacterium
GCAGGCTTCGAGAAAAGAAAGTCGCACGCTCGGTGCCTGCCAGTGCCGCCGGCTCTCACAAAGAAACGTAGCCATTGAGTTATGCCTGGCACAGCTGTGTTCACAATCACCGGGGCGAAAATTCCTGGGAAATCAGGAAAATTCGCCAACAGGTATTGACAAAATAGAAATATAGTTTATAATACAATTGTGGGGAGAAATGGGGAGAAAGGGCGAACCATGCAGTGCTCTCTAACGTAAGCCGGGGCGGATTGGGGAGGGTTGGAGGAAACTGAGGGAAATAAGATGTTTTTCGGTGAGCATACATACAAGGTTGATGAAAAGGGAAGAGTGCCTCTGCCGCCAAAGTTCAGGCGGGAGATGAAGGAGGGTGTGATTCTAAGTAGAGGGATTGAGAGATGCGTCACTGTTTATCCAGTAGCGGAATGGAAGAGATTGTCCGACAGCCTGGCTGCCAAGGCAGTAACTCCAGCTAGCCTGCGGAAGTTGAACCGTGCTATCTTCGGATCCGCCTTCAGTGCCTCCTTTGATGGACAAGGCAGGATAACACTGCTACATCCCTTGCGTGACTACGCCGGCATTGGCGACACAGCGATTGTTGTCGGCGCCAACACCTGTGTTGAACTCTGGAGCGAAGATCAATGGAACGCTGAGAAAACATCGGCCGAAGAGCAGGCATCACAGATAATTGAGAGTTTTGGAGAATAGTTAATGAGCCTCACTATGTCCGTGCCCGTCCATGTACCTGTTTTGCTTGGTGAAGTCATAGAAGGGCTACAGGCTGGGCGAGGAGGGTGCTTCATCGACTGCACCCTAGGGTTGGGGGGACACGCCTCAGCCATACTGGAAAGAATCAGGCCTTCGGGAAGGCTTCTAGGGATTGATGCTGATCCTGAAGCCATTAGAGTAAGTCAAGGCAGGCTCAGCAACTACGGCGAAGCAGTTACCCTGGTCAATGACAACTTTGTTAACCTTGAGGATATCTGCGAAAGATACCACTTTCATCCAGTTGATGGTATTCTTTTCGATCTTGGTGTTTCTTCTCTGCAACTGGATACAGCCGAACGCGGCTTCAGTTTCCACCTCGATGCTCCTCTGGACATGAGGTTCGGTCCCGGGCAAGGGCTAACTGCATCAGAGATCATCAACACCTTCTCTGAGCAGGAACTGGCTAAGCTCATACAGAGATACGGTGAAGAGCGTCACAGCCGGCGGATCGCGCGATATATCGCACAAAACCGCCCTGTAGCGACCACACTGGAGCTTGCCCACTTGGTAGAGCAAGGCCTGGGCGCCCCGACACGACGAAGCAGAATTCACCCTGCCACAAGAACCTTCATGGCGCTGCGCATCGCCGTCAACAGTGAACTACAGAATCTGGAGCTGGCTCTAAAACAAACCATCAACCTCCTTCGTCCCGGGGGAAGATTAGCGGTCATCAGCTATCATTCGCTGGAAGATCGTATAGCCAAGCAATTCATGCGATACGCAGCCGCCAACTGCGTTTGCCCCTCAGGAACAGTAATATGTCGCTGTGGGCATACGCCCACCCTGAAACTCATCTCACGGAAGGTCATTAAACCTACCTCGTTGGAGATAGAATCCAACCCACGCAGCCGTAGCGCCAAACTAAGGATAGCCGAGCGGCTCAACTAGGCAGTATCTTCAGCAAAAAAGGAGGTGACAATGGCGAAGAAAATCATATCAGCTATTGATGTGGGCACAACCAAAGTAGCCACTATCGTGGCCAATGTCAAGGCACAAGACGACATTGAAGTTCTAGGCGTGGGAGTCGTTCCTAGTCGCGGCATGCACAAAGGCATCGTAGTCAACATGGATGAAGCCAGACAGTCCATTGCCGCATCAGTGAAGGAAGCTCAAAGAATCAGTGGCATACGTATAGATTCTGCCTATGTTGGGGTTACCGGTCGACATATAAGCAGCCTGAATAACAGAGGAGTAGTAGCTATCCCCCGAGATGATCGGTTGGTGCGCACTCAGGATCTCAGACGGGTGCTATCTGCGGCTCGCAACATCCCGGTCGCTGAGGGCAAGAAGGTACTCCATGCCATTCCTCGCTCCTACGCCCTGGATGGACAGGAGGGAGTGCAACAGCCAGTAGGCATGCATGGATCCAGGTTAGACGTAGAGACCCATATCGTCACTGCTTCAGTAACCTCGATACAGAACCTGGCCAAGTGTGTGCGCAGCGTCGGTGTTGACGTTGAGGACCTCATCCTCGAGCCCCTAGCTAGTGGAGAAGCAGCGTTGACTCCGGAAGAACGAGAATCGGGAGTCATCATGGCTGACATCGGGGGCGGTACTACTGACATAGCGGTATTCAAGAACGGCAGCATCTACCACACAGCCATCCTGCCAGTGGCCGGTTACCAGGTAACCAGCGACATCTCCATAGGCTTGGGCCTGCCTTTCAATATTGCGGAGAAGATGAAGAGGAGATATGGCAGCGTCGCCACTTCTGCAGAGACGGAGGAGATGGTGCAAGTGGGTATCGAGAATGGTCATAGCGCCTCGTACAAAGACCTATGCAGCATTATCAGGGCCCGCATGGAGGAGTTACTACAACTCGTATTACTGGAGATGCCCACCAGCGATTATCACACCCTGGCGCCTTGCGGCTTAGTGCTCACCGGTGGCACGTCTAATCTAGACGGGCTTGACGAATTAGGACAGTCACTGCTGCGAATTCCGGTGCGTAGAGGCCGGCCCATAAGTACGGGCATATATGGCATTTCCGACATCCTTCATGATCCCTCTTATTCTACCACCCTGGGACTAATCCTATGGCACGTACGCGGCAAAGAGGGCTCAAGTTTCAAAAGATCAAGGGCTGGTACCTGGAACAGCTTCATGACACTGGTCAGGAAGCTATTTCGGGTCTGACTCGTGAAAGGAGGTTAAAATGGCAAAGCAAATTTACACTCCAACTCCAGCAAGAATCAAAGCCATTGGCATTGGCGGCGGTGGCAGCAATGCCATCACTCGTATGGTCCGCGACGGGATCAAAGGCGTTGACTTCATAGTCATGAACACCGATGGCCAGGCGCTGGCTCTGGCCGAGGCTCCCACCAGAATCCAACTGGGTGAGAAGTTGACCAGGGGTTTGGGCGCCGGTGGCGATCACAAGGTTGGAATCAAGGCAGCTGAGGAGAGCCGCGACGCAATCGAAGACCTTGTTCAGGGTGCCGATATGGTCTTTATTGCCGCTGGCATGGGCGGTGGCACAGGCACAGGTGGCATTCCCATAGTGTCGGAGGTGGCCAAGCAGAGCGGCGCTCTCACCATTGCGGTGGTGACCAAGCCCTTCAGCTTCGAGGGGACGCATAGAGCTCAAGTGGCCGAGGAAGGGTTGATTAACCTGTCTAACAAGGTCGATACGCTTATCATCATACCCAATGACCGCCTTCTCCAGCTCTGCGATGCCAAGACAAGTGTTGATAACGCCTTTAGGTTGGCAGATGACGCCCTTCTGTTGGGAGTCCAGGCCATATCTGAGGTGGTCACCATTCCCGGCTTAATCAATCTGGACTTCGCCGATATCAAATCGGTGATGAAAGATGCTGGGCCAGCCTGGATGTCTGTGGGCAAAGCGAGCGGGCAGAGCCGCGCCGCCGAAGCGGCTAAGGCTGCCCTGGCCAGCCCATTGCTCGATGTATCGGTGAACGGAGCTACCGGGGTACTATTCAACATTACTGGCGGCCCGAGTCTCACTCTCTTCGAGTGCAACGAGGCTGCCCAGGTGATCAGCCAGGCAGTAGACCCCGATGCGAACATAGTATTCGGAGTAGTGTTCGACCCCAAGATGGACAGCGAGGTTCGAATTACAGTTATCGCTACTGGCTTCGCCAAACAACGAGGCGTGGGTATACACAGTGCTGACGAGCTTCGTCGACTGATAAAGGGCAACAGTGAGGTTCTTGACGTGCCCTCTTTCCTGCGCCGTGCTCAGCAGCATTTTCCTGCTTCGTCTCTGGAAAGTCGCGCCAAAGCTTACTCAGCGCATACTCCAGAGCCGACCAGAATCTCTCGACAGTAAACCTAAACCTCATTGGGGGAAAGGGGTAGCTCCCGCTACCCCTTTCCCCTACCAGGCCCCAGCGACAATACTGCCTGATTCTCACGCCCAGCAGCGGCCAGTTACCCTTTATGAGAATGGAGTTGCATCATTGTCGCAATTGTGGCATAATTAACTGGACCTTTAAATCAGTCCAGTGAGGCTGGCAAGGGGCAATATGCGTAGGTACATCGCAGTAGAGACACCGGGTGAGACCTCTTGCCAGTTTGAGGGCAGGGGGTTTTTTTGATGCCTGAGAAGGTTCTCCTCACCTCAAAGGAGATAGGGCGGGCGTTAGCTCGCATTGCTCACGAGATTGTAGAGAAGAATAAAGGCGCCGAAGGAGTTCTACTTGTGGGCATGCGAACCCGGGGAGCGCCTTTGGCCAGACGCATAGCCGAGATAATCGAAGGCTTCGAAGGAACCCAGATCCCCGTGGGTACTCTGGACATTGGCCTCTATCGCGATGACATTTCACCTTCAGAGCTGAAGCCACCAAATCAGAGCCGCACAGACATACACGCCAGTGTCACGGCTAGGCCCGTAATCCTGGTTGATGATGTTCTCTATACCGGACGCAGCATCCGCGCGGCCATGGAT
>JAUWOB010000124.1 GCA_030612345.1 Dehalococcoidia bacterium
TCTGTGCCTTCTTCTTCGACATCAGCATTAGGGCGCTGGCCCCGGCGTTGAGCGGAGAGGAGTTGCCTGGCGTAATCGCCCCATCCGGCTTGAAGGAAGGCTTTAACTGGGCGAGAGCCTCCATCGAAGTATCGCCCCTGATGCTTAAGTCACGGTCAAAGACCTTCTTCGTCCCGTCCGCCTGCACCGCCTCAATCGGCAAAATCTCCCCCTTGAAATACCCTTCTTCGACGGCCTTGGCCGCCATCTGATGGCTTTTCATCGCCCATCTGTCCATGTCCTCCCGGGTGAAGGTGGTCTGTGATAGCAGCTTCTCCGCGGTCAGCCCCATGTTCATGGTGGTCATTATGTCCAATTCTTTGAACTCCTCGGTGATGAATTTGGGATTAGGTTCTATCGGCACCTGTCGCCCGCCACCTCCCAGGGTCGGGATGTGGGTCATGTGCTCGATTCCGCAGGAGATGACGATATCGGAATAGCCCAGCATGATCTCCATGGTCCCCTGGTGTATCGTAGACATCGAAGAAACACACTGGCGGTCAGTCCCCTGGGCAGGAACGCTGAACGGGAGCTTGGCCAGAAAGTTGATTGACTTTCCCCCATAGAGCCACTGCTCAAGCACCGGCATAGCTGTCCCCGTGAGCACCTCGCCGATTTCCTCGGGGGTTATCTTGGTCTGCTTTATCTTTTCCTGAACCAGCCTGGCTGCCAAGTCGTCCATTCTCAGACTGTTGCACCCGTCCCTCTCCGGTTCCCTCGGGCGTGACCTGGCAAAGGGCGGCCGCAGAGAGCTCACCATTACTGCTTCTTCCACTATGACTGGTCTCCTTTCCGTATCTTGATTTTGGTGCCGTCTATCTTCGCCGCGATGATGGCTTGCTGCCCATGTTATATCACGACTCACGCACTGTCAAGGCACTTGCCTCGGGCTTCCCTCGCGGATCTGATGTCCTCAGAATCCGCAGGCCCTGGGGATGACAGCATACGTTGTACGGAGTCTAGGGGCGACCCTAAAGCTGGTAGCAGGTGACAATACTCCGAAATTGTGCTTGACAGGCCGACGAAATGTGGTTAATATGTTTCCTAGTTTTGACCATACTGAGCCAACAGATGTGCGCTCAATCACGTACAGAGCCCGCAAGGAAATGGAGGTAGTACAATGACACAGGATGATAACAAAGCCCTATATGAAGCTAGGCCGTGGACGAAATGGTATGCAGAAGGTGTGTTGCCAGATGTTGAAGTCGAGAAAAAGTCTGTAGTGGACACCTTTAATGAGAATACAGAAAGGTGGAAAGACAAGACTGCTGTCGTATTCTATGGTAGAAAGATGAGCTACCGAGAGCTCAGAGACCAGGCTGACAGATTTGCTGCGGCGCTCCACGATTTAGGAATCAGGAAAGGAGACAGGGTCGCCCTTCTGCTGCTCAATTCACCTCAGTTCATAATAGCTTATATGGGGGCCTTGAAGGCCGGGGCTACTATCACGGCCATCAGCCCTGTTTATGTCAGCCCCGAAATCAAGTATCAGCTTGAAGATAGCGGGGCCAGGATGATTGTCTGTCAGGATATTCTCTATGATAACGTGGGCAAAAGCGGAGTCAAGCTGGATGCCGTTATCCTGAGCTCCATCACCGAGTACTTACCTCCGCTTAAGAAATTCCTGGGCAGCAGCGTTCTCCGAGCTGTGTATCAGAAGATGGCTGCGCCGCCTGTGGACATATATGAAAAAGAAGGGGTCTACCGCTTCCAGGACTTGATCAAGAAGTATCCGCCGAATCCACCCAAAATCGAGTTCAACATCAATGAAGATCTGGTAACCCTTCCCTACACCGGGGGAACAACGGGGAAGCCCAAGGGCGCCATGATAACTCATTACAATTTCGCCGCCGCCCGGCAGCTTGCCAGTAGATTCTGGGGCGAGATCGTCCAGGAGGGCAAGGAAGTGGTAGTGGCTTACCTGCCCTTCTACCACATCTATGGTCAAGCAGTGGTCATGCTGGGAGGACTAAACGAGGGCTATACACTGGTGCTGCTGACCACTCCTAATCCTGACGACATTCTGGACGTAATAGAACGCCACAAGGCAACCGTCTTCTATAGCGTTCCCGCCCTGTATGAATATCTCAGGGAGTATGAAAAGACCAACAGAGTGAACTGGAAACACATAAAAGTCCTCATCTCAGGTGCCGATGCACTGCTTGAGGATACGGCCCGGGGCTGGGAAAAGCGGACCGGGGCTAGAATTCACGAGGGCTGGGGGATGACCGAGACCACCTCAGTGGGCATCGTGAACCCCTACGGCAGAGCGAAAATCGGTTCCTTCGGTGTACCCATGCCTGGTACCGTGGCAGCCATACTTGACGCGGCAAGCGACAGGTTTCTTCCTATTGGTGAAATAGGTGAATTGGTATTCAGAGGACCAAATGTAATCAAGGGTTACTGGCGGCAACCGGAACACACCAAGGAAGTGTTTGTGGAAATCGACGGTGAAACCTGGCTGCGCACCGGCGACCTGGCCAGAATGGATGAAGAGGGCTATTTCTACTTCTACGATAGGAAGAAGGATATGATCAAATACAAGGGCCTGCAGGTGTTTGCCAGGGAGGTAGAGGAAGTAATCACTTCTCATCCTCAGGTCAAGGAAGCGGGCGTGATCGGCGTGCCCGACCCCGAGGTTGGTGAGAGAGTTAAAGCCATCGTCGTTCTTGAGTCAGAAGCCAGACGGAGAGTGTCGGAAGAGGAGATCACGAAGTACTGCGCTGGAAAGCTGGCTTCCTACATGGTACCCAAGATAATCGAGTTCAGGGGCGAGGTGCCCAAAACGGACATCGGCAAGGTATCCCGCCGCGAACTGAGAGAGGAGGACCTGTAGAATGGCGCCATTTTTCGAGGTAGAAAACCTGACCAAGCGCTTTGGTGGACTGGTGGCGGTCAACAATGCCAGCTTCACCATCGAGCGGGATGAAATGGTGGGGTTGATTGGGCCCAATGGTTCAGGGAAGACCACCCTTGTACGCTGCATTATGGGCATTTTGAAACCCGAGTCCGGTAAAGTCCGGCTTAAGGGCGAAGACATAACCGGGTCGCGTCCCTGGAGTGTTGTCCAGAAAGGGGTAGTAGGGACTTTCCAGGTTGTTAAGCCGTTCCGCCGCCTCCCTATTATCGCCAATGTCATGGTCGGTTGCTACTGTCCGCGGGTGAGCAAGAGAGGTGAGTGGGTCAAATCTATCCCGGTGAAGGCACGAGATGCTCTGGAGTTCGTGGGCATTGCCGACCGCGCTCTTGAGCCGGCCTCCACCTTATCTCACGGAGACTTGAAGCGCCTGGAGGTAGCCAGGGCCATTGTCACTGAGCCCGAACTTCTCATCCTCGACGAGCCCTTCGGGGGCCTTAATCCGGCCGAGACAGAGCTTGTCGCCAAATCCATGAAGAGATTACACAAGGGAGGGCGCTTCGGCCGGCTGCATAGCGAAGGCCCGGCTATGCTCATAATCGAGCACAAGCTGAG
>JAUWOB010000109.1 GCA_030612345.1 Dehalococcoidia bacterium
ACGTCGCTAATGCTTGCGCATAATTCGTTCTTGACAGGCGCTTATTGTCATCCTGAGCGAAGCGAAGGATCTCGTCTTCCGCAACAGCCTAACGCAATGTCGGAGATTCTTCGCTGCGCCCAGAATGACAAGAAGAAGCGGGCTCAGAATGACAGGAGGAAGAGGGCTGAGGATGATGCGACGTCGAGGGTTCAGAAGGACAGGAAGAAGAGGGCTCGGGATGACAGGAAGTGATGGATCCGCTGCTAACATGCCCGATCGCTATGGTGTGGCTGTGAAGGGCAATGCCGAACTCCTCCAAGAACCTTCTGGCTATAGCACCGACAGCTACTCTGGCGGCTGTTTCGCGGGCACTGGCCCTTTCCATGACCGGCCTGATATCCTTGAGACCGTATTTAGTCACTCCTGCCAGGTCGGCATGTCCGGGACGGGGACAGGTTACAGGCTCTGCTTCTTCGTCCACCGGCGTGACGCTCATGGCCTGCTGCCAGTTTTGCCAGTCTCGATTGGCGATGAAGAGCGCGATGGGTCCACCTGTGGTGAGCCCGTAGCGCACACCTGCCATGATATCGGCCTTGTCTTCTTCGATCTTCATGCGGGCACCGCGCCCGTAGCCCTGCTGGCGACGCTTGAGTTCCCTGTTGATATACGCCGCTTCCAGAGAGAGGTCAGCCACCATGCCCTCCACAATGGCTACCAATCCCCTGCCGTGGGATTCTCCGGCGGTGAAAAAGCGAAATCGCCCCATTAGATTAACCCCAATGCTTCACCGGCCTTACTGAACATTATATCAAGCGGAGCTGCCTTGCCTGTCCACATCTCGAACGAGGCCGCCCCCTGATATACTAGCATAGGTAGGCCACCGAGTATATCGGCCCCCGCTTCTTGCGCCAGCCTTAACAAGGGCGTCGGCCACGGGTTATATACCAGGTCGTAGACCAACACGCCCCGGGGAATCACCTCCAGCCTCAAAGGAGATGCTCCTTCCTGGGAGCTGTGCTTCATGCCTATGGTAGTGCAATGGACTATCAAATCGCAGTTGGCAAAAACTGCGGCCGAGTTCACGTTCTGCCAGGGAAAAGCAGCCACCTCGATTCTTGATGCCCCTGACCGCAGCGACAGATTTCCGATGTAACTCTCCAGAGCAGCAGCCAATCCCTTGGCCCGCTCAAAGATACCATCGGTGATGGCCAGCGAGGCTGCCTTCCTCTGCACCAGGGCAAAGCCCGCTGCCCTGGCCGCCCCGCCGGCCCCCAGGATTATCACCCGCTTCCCCTCGGGATCGAAGGCTCCTTCCTTATCCAGGGCTCTGACAAAGCCACGGACATCGGTGTTCGAACCCAGAAGTCTGTCACCTTCTTTGACTATGGTGTTGACGGCACCGACTGAACCCGCCAGGCCATCAACTGCATCTAATAATGGTAGCACTGCTTCTTTGTAGGGCACGGTTACGTTAGCTCCGACGTTCTGAGCTTCCCTCAGATCATTCACTACGTCTTGCAGCCGGGATGAGACTGTCTCCCAGGGTTGATAGCGAATATCAAGCTGATAATGATCCAGGGCCGCCTGCTGGAAATAGCGAGAGATAGAATGCTTCAGGGGATAACCGATCAGGCCTACGTATCTCGACATGGTTTAAGACCCTTGACTATTGCTCAGGGCGACGGCTATCCAGGAAATTCTGGAGAATAAAGGCTGCCGCTACGGCGTCAACTTCGGCCTTGATGGAAAAGCGGCTCGCCTGGGCCCCCCTTCCTGCCCTGGAGGGCCTTTTGCCGCCCCTGCCACCAGCCTCCGCCTTTAATCGCTCAGCGGCTTTGGTGGAGAAGCGTTCGTCCCATAGTTGTATATCGAGCTGGCTGAGGTTGCTTTGCCTCGCCCGCCGTGACAACTTATCCGCGAAAGCCGTTACCTTGCCCGCCTGTTCCCCCACTTCGCCGGTCAAGCGGCGGGGCAGGCCAATTACGATACGTCCTGCCTCATACTGCTCGACAAGCTTGAGAATATCTTCTATGAGGACATCTTCGCCTTTATCGGCAAGCACTGTTAAGGGAGTAGCCAGGATCCCCAGGGGGTCGCTTATGGCAACTCCGGTTCTCCTATCCCCGATATCCAGCCCTAAGCTGCGCATCTCCTCGTTCTCTTTTCGGCATTCCGCGCCCTTCCCTCCTGTCACTCTCACCGCTGCCCTTTTCTCATTCTGAATCCTGCGCTCGTGGCATTCTGAGCCCTCGTTTCTTGTTATTCTGAACCCGTCACTCTTGTCATTCTGAGCGAAGCGAAGAATCTTAGACCCTTCCCGACCTCCTCTCCACTTCGTTCAGAGTCAGGGCTGCGGCTCAGGTCACAACATGAATCATCGTCAGGCGGCTTTGCTGGCAACGACACTCTTCACCAATCCCAGAGCCTCATCAATCCTGGCTGTGTCTTTGCCGCCGGCCTGGGCCATGCCGGCCTTGCCACCACCGCCGCCGCCGGCAACCCTGGCTACCTGGTTGATGATATCGCCGGCATGGAATCCCCTGGCTATCAGGTCATGAGTCACCATGGCCAAAAAGCTAGGCTTACCGTTATGGACTGTAGCCAAGATTACTACAGCGCTGTTTAGCCTGTCCCGCAGCATATCGCCCATTTCCCTGAGGATGGGCATGCTCAGCGACGGCACCCTGGCGGCCAAAACCGTCACGCCACTCACCTGTTCCGTCTGTCCGAGCAAATCCTCGGCTACCTTGCGCGAGAGCTCCCTCTCCAGCAAAAGGGCCCTCCGGCGCTCTGTCTCTAGTTCGCCAATGAGCGCCTTCACCTTGCCGGGCACCTCTTCCGGCGAGCCTTCCACTTCCCTGGCCAGGTTCTTCAGGGTAGTCAAGCGAGACTTAACCAGGGCTTCACTCTCTCTTCCCGTTACGGCCTCAATGCGGTGCAACCCCGTGCCGATACTGCTCTCACCGGTGATAAGGAATATGCCGATTTCGCCTGTGGAAGTAACATGAGTGCCACCGCAGAGTTCCTTGCTTATTGCCGGCTCCCCAATCCGCAGCACCCGAACCTCTGCTCCGTACTTTTCTTCAAATAGGGCGATAGCGCCTTCGGCGACGGCCTGGCTATAGGGGAGAACTCTTGGCTGTACCTTCAAGTTCTGACGTATCCATTCGTTAACCTGCCTCTGAACCTCCGTCAGCTGTTCCTCAGTGATGGGAGCCAGGTGGGATAAGTCGAATCTGAATCCTGCTGGCTCCACCGAAGAGCCCTTCTGATAGACACTGCCGCCCAGCGTCTGCCTTAGAGCCGCCTGGAGGAGATGGGTGGCGGTGTGGTTGCGGGCAATATCCAGGCGGCGGGCAATATCAACTTTGGTTTTCACTTCGTCACCAAGAGTTATGCTGCCTTTAATGACTTTCCCATGATGGATAATCACATCGGAGGGCGTTCTAACAGCATTTGTGACGGCTACTTTACCCTTTCGGCTGCTGATTTCGCCGCTATCGCCTACCTGCCCACCCATCTCACCATAGAAGGGGGTCGATTCCAGAACAAGGCTCGCCTGCTGCCCTTCCTGTATCGTATCCACCATCTCATTCCCAGCCAGCAGACTATGAATAACGGTCTTCTGCTTGAGACTACGATAGCCAGCAAAAGGGGTCGTCTCAATACCTAACTTCCCTTCCAGCCCAACCGGTGCTTCCAGAGTTATGTCAAACTTCTGGGCTTCTTTGGCACGCTCCCGTTGCTTCTCCATCTCCTGTTCAAAGCCTTTCAGGTCGACCGAGAAGCCACGCCCAGCGGCAATCTCTATCGTCAGCTCTACCGGGAAGCCGTAGGTATCGTATAGCCTGAACGCCTCTTCACCGGGAATTTCCTTAATCCCTCTACTGG
>JAUWOB010000031.1 GCA_030612345.1 Dehalococcoidia bacterium
CCAGCGAGATATGATATCCCCTCCATCGTAAGGCTGATCCCGGGACTGGAGGACGAGGTCATGGTGCGCACGCCTGCCGCCGAGGCGCCATAACACATATTGATTGCGGCAATCTCGCTCTCTGCCTGGATAAAGACTCCCCCTGTCTTCGGCATGTTAGCTGCCATGTACTCCAGCAGTTCATTCTGCGGCGTGATTGGATAACCAAAGTAGGCACGGCAGCCGGCACGGATTGCCGCCTCGGCCATAGCCTCATTCCCCGTCATCAGGACCTTGTCTATGGTATCAACTCCCTTCCTGTGGTTTCTTCTGCCGGTAGACCTCGATTGCTATGTCAGGACATGTCTGGGCACAGAAGGCACACCCGGTGCAGCGCTCAGGCGCTTTCAAGCAGATGACATTGTAGCCGCTGCGGTTATGCTCTGCCGAATAGGCGAGCACATCCTGGGGACAGAACGCTAGACATAATCCACAACCCTTGCACCGCTCTTTATCAACCAATATGGTCCCTTTTGCCATAACAACAGCCCTGTTCCGAAGTCTTCTGATCGCCCGACTACTGACAGCCAGAGGAATCGCCCGATTCAAAGCGTGGTCTCAGGCATCTCCGCTAGCCGGTTTTTTTTGCCTTCCTGGCTTTTCGAACCCTTTCCTCAGCCAGCCTCATTGCCGCCACATAGAGAGAGATCTTCTCTTTTCTTGAAGCCTCAATCATCTCTTTGCCCCGGTTATAGATTCTCTTTATGTCAGTGAAAGCTCTTTCCTGAGAATATCCGTCCGGGTGAAACTCATGAGCAACGTTTATCACCCCTCCGCCGTTTATCCAGAATTCAGGGGCATGCAGGATGCCCTTATCCTGTAGCGTTGCTGAGTGTCTTAATGGTTCCCACAGTTGATTATTGGCTGCCCCGCCCACAATGCGGCAGTTCAATTTGGGGATCGTAGTATCATTCAGGATTCCGCCGAGTGCATTGGCCGAGAATATGTCGCATTTCTGTTCGTATATTTCATCCGGGGGAACCAGCTTGGCGCCGACTTCTTTGGCTATTCTCTGAGCGGCGGCCTCTCCTACATCTGAGCCGATGAGTATTGCTCCCTCGACGGCTAGCATTCTGGCCAAATTGGCGCCCACCTTTCCGGCAATGCCCTGGATGACTATGGTTTTATCCTTGAAGGATTGCGTGTCATACACTGCTTCCAGGCAGGCTCTCAAGCCCCAGACAACTCCCATGGCCGTTGCCGGTGAAGGGTCGCCGCTCCCTCCCATTTCTTGAGGCAATCCCGCCACCCATTTGGTCACCTCTCTCATTATTATCATATCTTCAACAGTGGTTCCCACATCGACCGAAGTGACGTATCTACCGCCCAGGCTGTTTATCAGCGCCGCATAAGCCCTGAGTTGTTCCTTTCTCTTGCTCTTGTCTTGGGTCGATTCTCCTCTGATCACCGCCTTGCCACCGCCGAAACTGACACCGACTTTCGCTGATTCCGTGTCTTCGCCCAGAGCTAGGGCCAGTTTATGGGTCATGTCTCTAGCCAGCCGACTATTATCGACAAGAGCTTCTGTTCTTGTCGCAAAGGCGCGCCACCTTGTGCCGCCCAGACCCGGACCCAGAGTGGTATCGTCGATGATAATGCTAACTTCAAGGGCGAGTTTTTCATCATTCAAGAGGACCATCTGCGCAAACTTATGTTCTGATTCCAGGTATTCTATTAGTTTCTTTTCCAGATCTTTCAATTCTTGCCTCCTGCGCTTAACGAAAAATCAGAAGTCTCCGACATTTGGAGACTCCTGATTGTCATAGCTATCACCGGGATGGAGTTCATCTCCGTCCCGGCTGCTAATATGATAATAGCCACCCCGGAAACAATCCCTGGTTCCATGTGGTCGTATGACAAGGAACTGGCTTTTCTCTCGGTTAGTCCCTGACAGGGAATTGCCCTCCGTCGGCATGATAACCCGTCTCTGAGAGTTTGTCAAATTGCGTGGTTGCCTATCCTTCTGCCGGAGGATATGTCAGACGTGCTCAATCAACTAGAGGGCACAGTGAGCATTTTCCCTCCCGACAGTAATACCTGAAGATGTGAATGAGCCCTTGCTGATGACAGGCGGTGAGGCCAGAAAGGTCTTCCAGGCCAAACTGCTTCGCCATATGACGCGTTATGCAGTTCTCAGTTAATCTCGGATAGCTGCGGTAGAGGCCAATGGCTTTCTCTGCTAGCTTGGCCTCATGAGTTAACTGGCCCCAGGAAAAGGAAAACGGCAGAGCTACGTTTACCATGAGTTCACCCGCTTTGCTGTTTCCCAGAAGCGCCGATATCTTTGTTCTGCTGCTGGCGCGGAAATCGAAATGGTCCTGCCAGTAGCCATCGCTGGCCACAGTCAGTCCGTGCTCCAGCAAATCGTGCCCCTTAGGCAGAGGCGTTTCGGTTACTAGATGCACTATCGCTGCGAGCAGGCCCTCTTTGTAGTAGCGCTCGAGAAGATGGGCAAGAGCGAGGACGCGGCGCACCGGAGAATTGTTGGGGTATACGTGCGAGAGGTTCCAATCGTCTTCTTTCATGCTTCTGAGGTTCTTACCCGCCGACCGCCAGATTTGCTCCAACTCCTGGACTTCTTGCTCCGCGACAGGCTCGTCTGGCCATCTCTGTGAAGGCAACAACCCGGCTGTGCCTAACAACAAGGCTTGCTTTAAAGCAAGGCCGTTTCCGGACTCGATGGAGTTGAGGGGCATTCTGTCAGCAAGATCTTCAAAGGGTTTCGTGTTGCTGGCAAAACCTAGGGCCCTCATCATGCCTCGCAACAGCACCTGCCCTGCATCCTCCTTCAGAGTCAGGCGACGAATTCCCTCTCGATAGTATGCTGCCCTGTGCTTGAACCTTTCTTCACCGGCGAAGCTCAGCGATTTTGCCAAACGTTGCCTATCTAGGTGGCCCAGTATCTGGAAACAAGGAAGTCGATAAGGTAGGAGATAAGCCTGGTGCCGCAATGCTTGAGCAAGGCATAGGACTGGTATTGATCTGCCGCTTTGTAGTGCAGTGACCGACCTGCAATCGTGCCACATCACTACATGAAGGATGACGTTATTATACTCGGGATTACTATGATGCTCATGGCTATACCAATCGCTGGATCTAACATGAACCTCTACATCCCCTTTGCTCACACGAGACTCCCGTCTGATAACTGCATCTCGGAAATCGGGGCCCTTGTCGCCATTAGCCCTGCCGGGGTAGATCACACGGACCGGCCCTTCCTCGGTGCAGGTCAGCTCTCTTCCCACTACCTCTTGCCATATCAGGGCTACTTGCTTTTCCGACAGTGCTATCCGTTTACGTGTAATCATGGCGAAAAAAATGACCCGTCGCCTTGCGCCAATTGTCCAGGCCTGAGCATGTTGTCGTGAACTGCGGAAAGACCGCAGCGGCCCATCTTAGTTTGACGCATCGGGCTCCTCTCCGGCCGTGTAAGTGAAGCCGCTACGCTCAGCGACTATACTGAGCAGGGTAGCCGATGCTCCCCGAGGGCGATACATGCCCGGGTACCCCTGACTGATAGTTTGTTGACGCGTGCCCAGTTCCTCGGCCAGCTTTACCTGGGTCAGGTTCAGGTGCCGCCTCAGCGCCCTGATGTCCTCCTTACTCCATTGTCTTTTTCGCCCTTTTCGTGGCTCCATTTGTTGCCATTATACACGTTTCAGTGTAACAACGCAAGAAAAATCTGCCATAGCCTGGCGCGATTCTCTTTGCATTTTCTGGTTTTCTTGTTATAATGCGAATTAGCAATCTCAAGGGCAGAGTGCTAAGATATATCTAAGAAAGGAGGGAACATGCCTAGAATCGAACCTTTGGGAGACAGGGTAGTGATAAAAGCCACGGCTAAGGAGGAGGTAAGCAAGGGGGGGATCGTGCTGCCGGATACGGCTCAGGAGAAACCTCAGGAAGGGAAGGTCATTGCTGCGGGCCCAGGTAGATTGACTGACGATGGCAAGCGTATAGCAATGGATGTGAAGAAGGGAGACAAGGTTATCTACTCGAAGTATGCTGGCACCGAGTTCAAGCTGGATGGCGAAGAGCTGGTTATCATGCGTGAAGGTGATATCCTGGCCAAGAAGAGTTAACGAAAGGAGGTAACTGAATGGCAAAACAGATCATTTTCGGCGAGGAAGCAAGGAAATCATTGAAGAATGGCGTGGACATCCTGACTGACGCTATCAGGGTGACTCTGGGACCACGCGGGCGGCCTGTGGCGCTGGATAAGAAATGGGGCGCTCCTTCGGTTCTTAACGATGGCGTTTCCATAGCGAAGGAAATAGAGTTGCCCGACCCATTTGAGAACATGGGCGTGCAACTGGTGAAGCAGGCAGCTACCAAAACCAACGATGCTTGTGGGGACGGCACCAGTACATCCACCATTGTGGCAGAGGCCATCGTTAATGAGGGTTTCAAGAACATCGCCGCTGGGGCCGATGCCATGGCGCTGAAGCGAGGCGTCGACAAAGGGGTGGAAGCTCTGGTCGCTGAACTGAAGCGGATGGCCATACCTGTGGCGGGCAGAGAACACGTAGCTCAGGTGGCTGCCATATCAGCCATTGACCAGGAGATTGGCAATCTGATTGCGGATGTTATGGAGAAGGTTGGCAAGGATGGTGTCATAACCGTCGAAGAAGGCAAGGGCCTGCAGTTCGAGACTGAGTTTGTAGAAGGAATGAAGTTCGACCGCGGCTATATCAGCCCTTATTTCATCACCAACGCGGAACAAATGAGGGCAGAACTGGAAGACCCCTGCATCCTCATAACTGACAAGAAGATTTCGGCCATAAACGAAATATTGCCCGCTCTCGAGAAGATCGTTCAGGTGTCCAAGAATCTGGTCATTGTTGCTGAGGATGTGGAGGGCGAGTCGCTGGCCACGTTAGTGGTCAATAAGCTGAGGGGCACTTTGTCTCCCCTGGCGATCAAAGCACCTGGCTTTGGCGACAGGAGAAAAGCTATGCTTCAGGATGTAGCCGTTCTTACCGGAGGCACTGTCATATCGGAAGAAATCGGCAGGAAGCTGGATTCAGTGACCGTAAACGATTTAGGGCGAGCCAGAAGGGTGATCGCGGACAAAGACAATACCACCATTGTTGAGGGTAAGGGCGAGACGAAGGCTATCGAAGCTCGGAGCAAGCAAATCAGGTCCGAGATTGATATAAGTACGTCAGATTACGACAAGGAAAAACTACAGGAAAGGCTGGCCAAATTGGCCGGCGGCGTGGCAGTGATCAAAGTGGGTGCCGCTACAGAGACAGAGCTCAAGGAAAAAAAGCACCGGGTGGAGGATGCTTTGTCAGCTACTCGAGCTGCTGTGGAGGAAGGCATCCTGCCCGGTGGTGGTGTTGCCCTGCTCAACGCCGTGCCCGCCTTGAAGAACCTCAAGTTCAAGGGAGATGAAGCTACTGGTCTAGCCATATTGAGGCGGGCCCTGGAGGAACCTCTGAGGTGCATCGCTGAAAACAGCGGCCGCGAGGGTTCTGTAGTGATAAATGAGGTGAAGGGCAGCAAGCCAGGCATCGGCTACGATGCACTCAAAGACGAACTAGGTGTGAACATGATAGATAGAGGCATTGTCGACCCTCTCAAAGTCACCAGGAGTGCTCTACAGAATGCCGCCAGCATCGCTACGATGATTCTGACTACGGAGGCCTTGGTCACCGACATTCCTGAGAAGGAGAAGATGCCCGCTATGCCGCCAGGAGGGGGCTATCCGGAGTATTAAATAGCCTTTCATTGCGCTAACAAGGTGAAGAGCCGCCGTCAGGTGGCTCTTCACTCTGTGCATTATATTCCCAGCAATCGCCTCAAGGGCTTCTCTTGCTTGACCGGCCCCGTTACGGCCAGATTGAGCCCGTTATCGGTGAGAATTTCCCCGGCCACGTCTCTTAGCTCGCCGATGGTAATAGCATCCACGATGGCAATAACATCCTCTATGCTCAGGATTTGCTGTAAAAGCAGTTCCTGGGTGCCACACCATAGCGCTACATTTCGGCTGTCCTCGAGCCGCAAATACAATCTTCCCTTTGACAATTGCTTAGCCCTGGTGAGTTCATCGGCGGTAACCCCCTGTTTGATTTGAGCTATTTCTTCGAGGACGGCCGACACAGTCGTTTCTACCTTCTGGGGGTCGACGCCGGCATAGACCGCGAATGAGCCTGAGTTGAGAAAGTGCTCCGTATAGCTATGAATATCGTAGGCCAGGCCCCTGCGCTCCCTTATCTCGGTAAATAGACGGCTGCTCATTCCGCCGCCAAGCACGGTGTTAAGCAGGTTCAGGACAAAACGTCGCGGGTGGAAGTGAGAGACGCCGTGAACAGCGAGGCAAAGATGTGCCTGCTCGATATCTTTGGGCTCGATACGCAACCTGGGTTCAGTCTGACTGTCGCTGGCTGTATAGCCAGTCGTTAGCTGCCCGGCGGTCCATTCGTGGAATACAGAGTCAATCTGGGCCAGCGCCTCTTCATGCTGCATGTTGCCGGCAACGCTAACCACGGTGTTGTTGGGCATGTATCTGTGAGCAATGTGGTTCTTCAATTGCTCCCTTGTTATTGACGATACAGTCTCCTTGTATCCGATGACCTCTCGCCCCAGCGGTTGTTCGGGCCATAACAGCTCATCTATGAGCGCATTCACCCTCTGTTGGGGGATGTCCAGGTTCATATTCATTTCCTCAATGATGATGCGGCGCTCTCGTTCCATCTCTTTTTGATCGAAGCGGGAATTGAGCAAGAGGTCAGACAATACGTCAAGGGCGACGGGAAAGTGAGGGCTGGCAACCTTACACCAGAAGATAGTCATCTCCTTGTCTGTGCCGGCATTGATGATGCCGCCAACGCCTTCAATGGCCTCGGCTATCTCCTTGAAGCTTGGCCGTCGCTGTGTGCCTTTGAAGAACAGGTGCTCCGCGAAGTGTGAGATGCCCGCCTCCTCTTTGCTTTCGTAGCAGGAGCCGGCACCCACAAGGATGACGAGGCATATTGAATGGCTGTGGGGCATGGCACTGGTGATAACTCTCAAGCCATTGCCGAGTACAGCCTTGTTGTACACTGACAGGAATTTTAACCTGCCTTGTGCCCCCTGTCAACGAAGCTCCGCCGTTTCCTGGTGCTCAATCCTGCTCACCTCATGGTATAATTGCCGTTGTTAAGCTGAATCCGCTAGTGGTGGACTATGACAATCGTAGCTGAAGACGACACTATCCGCATCGAGAAGCTTGAGCTGGGTCCTTTCGGTACTAACGCCTACATCATAGCCTGTCGAGAAACCGGAGACAGTGTGCTGATAGATGCTCCCGGGGAGGCGAGCGTGATCATAGGCAAATTAGAGAACACCACGCCCAGATACATATTGTTGACCCACAATCACATGGATCATATCGATGCCCTGCCACAGCTGCGAACTCAACTGAGAATCCCTTTGGCTGCCCACGCTGCAGACGCCGGGGTATTGACGCCACCGCCGGAGATACTATTGAGTGATGGCGATGTGGTTGCGTTAGGAAGGCTTGAAGTCGCCGTGCTTCATACGCCCGGACACACCCCCGGTAGTCTGTGCTTTGGAGTTGCTCGATTCTTGATATCGGGGGACACCATTTTCCCGGGGGGACCGGGCAGGACGAACTCCTCGGCAGATTTCAGAAAGATAATCAAATCTATCACGGAGAGGATCTTTCTGCTGCCGGATGATACTCAGATACACCCGGGGCATGGGAAGCCCACCGTGTTGAGGAGGGAGAAAGAGGAGTTTGCCGTCTTTGCCTCTCGGCCTCACGATTCCCAGCTGTGCGGCGATGTACTCTGGCTGTCGAGTTAAAGCCTGCTGTGAGTAACTAAACTAGGGACATAAGGGGTGCAAATGAGTGTCATCGACGAATATGTTAGGTCACATCCAAGGTCAAGGCAGTTACACGAAAGGGCCCTCAACCACTTTGCCGCAAAAGGAGTTACCCATGTCGGCCGTATATGGGAGCCCTTTGGTCCTTATATGACTCATGCCCAGGGTTCCCGGATCTGGGACGTAGACGGACGCGAATACATCGAGTTCAGAAACGGACATGGTGCCCTGATTTTGGGCCATGGCCACCCGGCCATAGTAAAGGCGATACAGGGCCAGCTAACCAGGGGAACACTCTATAGTGCTTCGCACGAGCTGGAAATCGAGTGGGCGGAGCTGATAAAGAGCATGGTGCCAACCGCAGAGAGGGTTGAGTTCTTTGCCTGCGGACAGGAAGCCAATATGATGGGGATCAGGATTGCGCGCGCTTTTACAGGTAGAACTAGGGTCCTGAAGTTCGAGGAGAACTTCCATGGCTGGGCGGACGAATTAGCCGCTCCTCGTGCGCCGGGCGTGGTTAACACTGAGGTTAAGGTAATACCCCCGCATGATCTCAATGTGCTGGAGGAGGAACTGGCTACGGGACAATTCGCCATAGTCCTCACCGAGGGTGGCGGTGCCCACATGGCCGGTCAGGTTCCCTGGGAACCTGATTTCATCCGTGCCGTGGGCCCCATAGCTAGGAGATACGGCACCGTCTGGCTTCTGGACGAGGTAGTGACGGGCTTTCGTGACGGACCTGCTGGCTGGGGTGGCCTGATGGGGTTGAAGCCTGATTTGACCACATTAGGCAAGTGTGTGGCGGGTGGAATGCCCGCCGGGGTCTTAGCGGGTCGAGCCGACATGATGGGGATGTTGACCCCTAAGCCCCCTCCCGAAACGTGGATGGGTCACTCTGGGACCTGGAATGCGATGCCTATTGTCTGTGCAGCCGGTATTGCTGCCTGCAAGCTGCTCAAGGACGGTTCGGTTCAAAGAGGAGTCAACGAAATGGGTGCCTACATGC
>JAUWOB010000019.1 GCA_030612345.1 Dehalococcoidia bacterium
TCAAGACTCACTTTCAAACAAAGGTCTCACTGGGTTTCAAGAATCTGAAGGGCTGTCTCAGCCCGGATTCAAAAAAGAGATTTCACACGAGCAAACGCTTGGATACCCTGATCTGTTTTCTGAACGAAGCTATCAAGAGCAACCTGGTCATGATTGACGGGATATACATGCTGGAGAAGGGACCCGAGACTCTAGCGGGCACCGCCTACCGGAAGGACTTGATTCTAGCGGGCCGGGATGTGTTCGAGTGTGATGTTGTGGGCGCAACAATCCTGGGAGTTGATCCTGCACAGGTGGACTATCTGAGGGAATTTGCCCAAAGACGTGGTCGCTCGTTTGATGTCAGTGCAATTGAAATCAAAGGAGAGGGCATAGAATCTCTGAAGGAGCAACTCGAGTGGCGCTTTGAACCGGACGAAGAGTTACTCACACCAGCAAAGGTGACAGGCCTCTCCGCTCCCCATCCCGGGCAGACTCTCTGTTCTGCTTGCGGTGCCACCCTTGCTTTGGCGCTATCGATACTGGGCAAAGACAACCCGGAAATGGATTTTGGCGCTGTAGAGCTCTATTATGGGCTGGGCTTGAGGCCGGAAAGAGGGGAAAGCGAAGGTACATGCCCCTCCCCGACAAAAGTCGTCCTTTATGGCGACTGTGCCATCAGAAGCAATAAGCGGTTGCAGAAGAAGCAGAAGGACGTGAAGGAAAGTGGTCCGAGACGCCCCGAGAAAGCGGATAGCTGTCAGCTTTCAGCCGTCGCCATAGAAGGGTGTCCCCCTTCGCTGACGAGAACTCTTCTGCGCCTGATGAGAACACTTCTCAGCAGACCCAGGATGCTAAGGATGCTGCTTCTAAGAACCGTGAAGCTGATTGGAATAAGACTCGGGCTGTACCGGGAGGTTTTTCCCGGATGGGAGCGATACCGTTCAGAGGAATTCGACATTAGCCACTTCTCATGAAGGAGATCCCGCTAAGGCCTGGTCTTCAGGCTGCAGACCCAGGAACTGCCGCTTCGCGTGCTCGTTCCTTTGCCATTGCAGGGCACAACAGTGCCAAAGCAATCTCGGAGAAGTATGACATTGCCACGCCCCGACAAGTCGGGACTCGTAATGACAAAAGGCGCCGTCCTTGATGACCCAAGAAACTACATTTCTGGCACTACCCACACTACCAGGTTATGGCCCTTGACGACCGATACGATGTGGTTTCTGTATCTTAGCTGCTCTACCAGAAAATGCTGCTCCCTGTAATCCAGAATGACGTGATTGTCGTCGGGGAGTGAAACTATCCGACATTTCTTTAACCCGCCTATGCCGGTCCCGACAACCTTAAGAGTCGCTTCCTTTGCCGTCCAATAGCGGAAAAAGGTATCCCAGGACTTGTCCTTTAGTCCCCATTCTTCGTCACCCGCCACATAGGAGAAAAGTGATTCAGTCCGAGGCTTCAGTTCTTCAATGTCGATCCCGATCCTGTCTTTGCTGACCACCGCCGCCACGCACTCAGGTTTGTGGGAGAGCGACCAGTAGGTGCCCCGGGTCGGGCAGGGGCTCCCGCTTTCGTCTTTGAGCAATCGCCCCAGCCGGACCCGGCTTCTTTCGGCACTCACTCTTAGTGCCTCCCGGGCCAGCCGGCTTAGACGAGCTGATTGTTCTCTTCCTGAAAGCTCACGTCCGGCTTCGATAACCGGCCTGACTACCGGAAACAAAGTCATCGCTCAGCTAGACCCTTATCGCCTTCTTGATGATGTCCTTGTCGAAGTAGTTGACCGACATTCCGCAATCCACGACGATGCCCTGCGCATTGATGCCGCTGGACCGCTCGCTTAAGAGAAAGGCCACTGCATTGGCTACTTCCTTGGTGAGCAGGGCTTTCCTGCGCAGGGTCAGTTGTTCGGCGAAGAGATAGTAATCCAGATATCCCGGTATCCCTGCCGATGCGGAAGTCTTCAACAGCCCGGCGTTCACGGAATTGAAGCGTATTTGCGAAAAAGAACTAAAGGATTTAGGCAGAAAGCATATGGTGGAGTCCAGGGCAGCCTTTACCGGGCCCATAAAACCATAGGGTTCGGCCGCCATTTTGTGGTTGAGATGGATACGGTGACTACAGATGCTTTTTCGTCCAGCAAGTTCTTAAAGGCATTAGCAATGGCGATTAAGGAATAGCAGGAGATGTCGACTGATTGCAGGAAGTCCCTCTTTCCTGTTTCGTGGAACGGTCTTAGTCCTCCTTTGTAGTTGGCAAAAGCTATGGAATGAACGATACCGTGAATTCTAGAATGCTTCTTGGAAATGTCCTCAGCAAGCTTCTTGATTTCGAGTTCGCGTTCGACATCACAGACGAAGATGTCAGCGTCGGCCAGGATTTTGGAGATACTCTCTTTTCTTTCTCCCGACTGAACGCTGTAGATCACATTTGCTTTTGCCTCGGAGAGCACCTCTCCGACAGAGAAGGCAACGCTTTTCTTGTTAGCCACCCCAAAGACAAGAAAATTCTTATCGGCAATGTCTAAGAAATCCATACAGTGCCCCTTATTATACCTCCCGGTTATATGTCATGTCAGGATGCCTCTTTAGCCAGGGTGACCGTAAAGTCGACTGTGACCGAGGTCTTGCCGCCGACTGAAGCTTTGCCCTTCATGAAATAGGCGTTACTGACCTTTTCCACCAGTTCTGCTTCAATATCCAGGATGCTGCCCGGCCTAACGATGCTTTTGAATTTGGCGTTGTTGATTCGGGTCAGAACAGGAACACCCTTGTCAATGCCGCCCATCATCTTAGAGAGCAGGATTGCGCCTGTTTGAAAGATGGACTCACAGATGAGCGCTCCGGGCATGATTGGCTGCCCGGGATAATGTCCTGCCAAGACCGGTTCGTCGGGCCTTATCTCTTTCGTTGTCTTGATTCGGGTTTCGCCTAGTTCCACAATCCTATCCACGAACAGAAACGGTGGACGATGTTGTATGGCATTCAGAATCTCCTCCATGTCACAGCCCTCCAGACACCTCAAGATTAGAGCCAGTCACGTAGGACGCTTCTCGGGAAGCCAGGAAGAGAACGCAGGCGGCTACCTCTTCAGCGCTTCCAAATCTCTTCAAGGGAATTCGCTCCAGGTAAGCTTCACGCAGTTTATCGGGAAGGTCCTGAATCAACTCGGTGACGATAAACCCCGGTGAAACGCAGTTGACCATGATACCCCGGGTGGCGCCCTCCTTGGACAACGATTTAGTCAATGCAATCAGGCCCGCCTTTGAAGCTGCATAGTTGGCCTGGCCTTCGAAAGCATATCTCTCCATCACAGAGCTTACGTTAATGATCCGTCCGTACCGTCTGCGCATCAAAACCCTAACAGCGAATTTGCACATGAAGAAAACCCCGGCCAGGTTGACGTTCATCACATCGTGCCAGTCCGACTCTTTCATCATGGCCAGGACGGAGTCCTTGCGGATACCGGCGTTGTTCACCAGCACTTCGAAGCTCTTGTAGTTCGTGTCTACGTATTTGAAGAACCCATCCACCTCTTCATACTTGGTCACATCGAGCCTCTGTATATCAACATTGTCCGCAAACTGGCTGTTGTCTTGCCTGAATTGTGCCGCGGCAGCTTCGTTGGTCGAGTAGGTAGCAATGACTTTGGCACCTGCCTCAAGGAAGCGCCCGGCAATGCCTCTGCCTATTCCTCTGGTTCCACCAGTGACGATGACAGTCTGTCCCTCGAAATCATACATTTGCTGCACCTGACGAAAGAAATCTGTCTGCATCATTGGCGACAATTACCCCGTAGTTAGCTGCCCCTAGCCAGCCCGACATAATAATCCCCACGGAGCCAGTATGAAAAAGCCCCCGTATCTCCTTAGGAAGACCCCTGCTGACCTTCAACCCTTCAAACTTGGTGCCAAAAGAGGCACCGCTCGCATGTAGGGTATATCTTTGAAATGTCTTTGGAGTCGCTGCTTCCAGGTGATCTACCTTATCTCGAATATGAGGAACATATTTCTCCAGAGCATCAAGTGTCCGCTGAATCAGCTCTTCCTTAGAAGCGCGATATGCGTCTTCAGACAGGTTTGCCCAGTCGTCGTAATTGGCATTGGACGAGGCGACAATGGAGTACATATCAGAGCCCGGCCGGGTGCTGGGATAGTAGACTGAGAAGGTTCGGCTGGTAGTGTTCCTGCTGCAAAGCTCTTGAGAATCGAATTTCTCGGCCTCGGACGTGAAAAGCAAATCCCCGATGTAGTCAATCCTCTCGCCCTTTCTGATGCCTATATACACCTGGCAACTGCTGTTATTGAGGCGCACCTTCTTGCCCTCTGCAACGAAGCCTTTGGAAAAATGCTCATCTCCGACCAGTTCGTGGATAGTTGATAGCAAATTACCATTGGAGACAACAGCCTTGCTCCTGATCGCCTTCCCATTCGCCATCACTCCGGCAGCTCTCTTAGATTCCGCCTGCCCTTCCTCGATTATGATCTTGTTTACCAGGCACTTAGTGCGAACGTGAACGCCGTTTCTCAGAAGCTCCTCCCGCATTTTCCCCACGAACCGATCTGTCCGCCCCTGAACGGTATAGACGCCTTTGCTCATGAAGTTGGAGAACACAATGCCATAACTTATGGCAGGATCGTCCAGCGTTGACCCGTTGGCATAAGCGATTGGCTCCATTAACATGCGGTGCACATCATCGCGGCCAGGGAAAAACCTCTCAAGAAGCTCTCTAGTAGTCATGCTTTGGTCATCGTAAAAGCTCATGTTTCTCGCTGCATCGAAGAAGCTCTCAGTGTTCTCTCGCGGTATCTTGAACCGCTGCTCCAGGATGCCTGTGAAGTCTTCTCTGTCATAAGTTGTAGTAAATGAGAACTGGGGGTTGTCAAATCTAATCCCTTTGAGTTGAACAATCATGCCGGCGATTTCCGGAGTCCAGTACTTACGACAGGTTTTGACCATGCCGACCGGAAATCCGTGCAGGGCGACATCAAAAACATGTCCCTTTCTCTCGAACCAGGTAGCTAGGCCACCAAGGTTATGGTGCTGCTCAAGAAGCAAAACCGAGCGCCCTCCTCTGGCCAGCATATTGGCGCAGGTCAATCCCGCCAGTCCGCTGCCGATGATGATGACATCATAATCTGACCTCACATCATCTGACCGATCTTGGCTCATGAACTCCCCTTGTCCTACGTCTTCTGCAGAACGTGAAGATTTGCCATGGAGATGCCGCTGAGCATTGCCCCCACGATTCCCAAGAATCCCTGGTCCGTGCCGCAGATAAACAGATTATCGAGATGAGTCTTCCCCGTCTTGATTTTGCTCGGTGTGCCATAGACCGCGCCGTTTATGCGTCCGCTGAATCTGTGGATTGTTTTCGGAGTGAAAACATCGGCAAGAATTACTGAATCCCGGAAATCGGGTACAAACTTCACCACCTCTTTGAGCGTGGTTTGCAGCCAGGCCGCTTTCCGGGCCTTGTATTCTTCTTCGCTTAACCCGTTCCAGTGATCGAAGTTAGCCAGGTTGGTTATCCTGATCATGCCCTCCGGCAGAGGCTTGTCCAGCTGAAAGTTATTGGGACAACAGATAACGCCGCTAGAAACGTCGACCATGTTCACAGGCCTTCGGTAAGCAAATCTATCTGAATTACTGTAAAAGGTAATTGTTGTATTATAGCCCATTTCGGCAGATTCTTTGTCCAGAACCAGAATGGACTCTAAGAATGAAAGCTGCCCCGCCGGACAGGTGAGCTTTGAAGAATCGTAATCGGTCAGCAGTCTCATGGTCTCAAGGTAACCGGCGGAAGACAGTATCCTATCGGCTGTCAGCGTCTCACCGTTTGCAAGCAGGATTGATACAACCCTGCCATTAGCACACTCAAGACTTCTCACAGCACACCTCACTCTTAACTCACCGCCGCAACTCCTGTACTTCTTTACCAGCACATCCAGGATCTGGCGTACCCCGGCCTGAGGCCGGGCAAAGCCTTCGCAGAAGATGCTCTTGAACATGATCACGAACTGCCCGAACTCCATGTCATGCTCCTGAGCATTTCCATAGAACATAAGCGGGCAGAAAATCATGTCGCTGAGGAGTGGATCGCTGATAATAGAACTCACCACGTCACGGGCTGAAATCGGTTTGGCATACAAGTTCAGTTCATCATATTCAAGAACAGCCTTAAGTAGCTTCTGGAAATTGTCAGCCTGTCTCGGAAAACCGTCGGCGACCTCTTGGGCAAACAAGGCGAAGTCGTTATCAAACTGCAGGGTCTTGCCGGGAAACTTGATCACCGAAACCCGTTGTGGGCAAAGGGCGAAATCTTCAGCTTTCAGCTTGAGCTGTCGCAGCAGCTTGGGCAAAGGACTTGATCTGGCATCCCTGGGAACATAATTCGTCATGGCGTGTAGCCCGACGTCGAGTCTATGTCCCCGGAAGGTGTAAAAGGAGTTGAGTCCTCCGACACGATAATGCCTTTCGACAATGCAGACGCTCTTACCATAGTAGGCTAATCTTATGCCGGCAGCTAGACCGGACATTCCGGCACCGATAATCAGAGCATCGTAATGCTTGGTCAACTCTTCTCCCAATCGAAGGCTACTCCAGACCCCCAATACCAGAACAAACGTGGTAAGAACTCGCATTCTTGGCTTGCCGGTAGGGGGGAATCGGGCTTTTCAATGTCCCCGCTCATGGTATGTCATCCGCTCTGCGCCCCAACCCTCGTTCACGGAGCATCACCGCGAGGTGCGCTAACAGATTTGCAGTCTGATGCTCAGCTATGCTCTATGCCTCTGCCTCGCCGCCTCGTTGCCCCTACGGCCGCTAGCGCCGGAACTAGTGCCAGCAAGCCTATTATGGCCGTCTTCTGGGTCGGGGTAGTGTTGGCGACTACCGTGCTCATGATGACAGCGGGCACAAGTCCGGCCCTTACCGCCGGTTTCAGGGCAGGATGCTCGGTTATGAACTCAGCAACCGGCGGGCTGACCTTGTAGTAGAACTCCACCAGAGCTTCTCCGACCAGGCTGGTGAGAAGGTATTCATCTCTGAATTCGCGCAGGATTTGCATCTCCTGCGCCATTGGTGTGCCGTAGGCTGCTGTGGCGATAAAGCAGCCGGCAATAGTCCTGAAGCTGGCGGTGATTGAGTAGTCGCGGTTCATGGTGATGGCAGTCGAAATAGCATCGACATCACCAAGGGTATCCACATCTCCAGTCCAGCGGATGAACCGATAGCCGCTAGACGGGACCGCCAACAAGCTGACCACCGTGCCAGTGTAGTAGGTGAAAGTCCCCTCACCCGGAGTGGCTATCCAACCTCCACCCGTGCTGGAGATGGTGAGTTGATAGGTTGGCATCTCCTCGAAGCTGGCAGTTATCACGTAGTTGCCCTGCACAGTGATGCTGGTCACGGGATTGGCTACACCATCTATGGGTTTCCCCGCCCACTTCACAAACCAGTACCACTCATCAGTACTGGCCAGCAGTTCCACCACTGTACCCGCCGGAATAGCATATATGGTCTCCATCCCACCGGGACCAATCACGATCTCGCTTTCATCAATCGTGGCAGTGACAAAACCGCCAGCTGTGCTGTAGATGGTGAGATCGTGCAGAGAAACAGGCGGCTGTTCCCAGCTGAGAAAGGGATAGACCTCACCATCAACGATATTCCAAGCATAGTCCGTGTTGGCGACGCCAAAGGCAACGGCGATCATGTCCCACGGGTCGTCCAACCCCTCCGTCTCCAGATCCGCAAAGGTGGCCATGTTCTGCATTTCTACCGAGGTCTTGCCAGTTCCCCCGGCGCGTTGTCCCCCCCCCGATATCGCCAAGTCCCAGACGGCGGTGCTGACAACACCGTCCTCCTTCCAGCCCAGCAGACCGCCAAATCGCTCCTGGCCAGTCACGAAAGCGGCGGAATAGGAGCTGTTCACAGTGCCCAGATGATTCTCTCCCACCAGGCCACCAACATGCCACTCGCCGGCCACGCTGCTCCTGGCATAGGACGCGGTCACAGTGCCCTCATCGTTCCATCCCACCAGGCCGCCAACTCGTCCCTTGCCGTTTACGCTGCCAGCCGAATACGAGGCGCTCACAGTGCCTCCATCATTCTCTCCCACCAGGCCACCAACACATGAATCGCCGATCACCGTAGCGGTAGAATGCGAGCCGCTCACAGCGCCCTCGAGCAGATTGTGCCCCACTAAGCCGCCGACCTGCTCCTTGCCAGCAACCCTGCCTCCAGAGTATGAATCTTGCACAGTATGCCAGTTTGTTCCCGCCAGGCCACCGATCTGCTCCTTGCCAGTCACGCTGCCGGTGGAGTACGAGCTGCGCACAGTGTGCCGGTTCTCACCCACCAGGCCACCAACAGACCCATAGCCAGTAGCGCTACCTGCGGAATAGGAGTTGCTCACAGTGCCCGAATTAGAGCCCACGAGGCCCCCGATGAACCAATAGCCAGCGGCTCTGCCAGTGGAATAGGAGTTGCTGACAGCACCCTCATTGAAGCCCAACAGACCGCCGACTTTCTCCTCGCCGGCCGCACTGCTACTCGAGTAGGAGTTGCGCACGGTGTGCCAGTTCATACCCACTAGCCCACCAACAGGCCCGGAGCCAGCCACGCTGCCGCTGGAATAGCAGTTGCTCACAGTGCCCGAATTAGAGCCTGCCAGACCACCCACGCCGGAACGGGCAGCTACAGTGGCGTTCACCACGCCTAGGTCTTCGATGACCCCGCCCTCGCCGACGGAACCGAAAAGCCCTACATGATGCTCGCCAGGACGACTAATATACAGGTCGGTTATCTCATAGCCCTGACCGTCGAAGTACCCGGTAAATCCGTCAGACCAGGTTCCGATCGGCTGCCAGCCCCTTCTATCATTAGCTGTCGCGCTCGCCAGCTCCGTGTAACCGGCGGTCGTGGCACCGAGGTCATTCATCAGAGTATAATGGCCGCCCAAATCATCTCTGCTGGCATGTAGATCGTACCAGTCCCAGACCTCTGTTCCCGGCGAAGCTCTAACAACCAGTGGCGATATCGGTAATGCTAGGCTGAGGAGGATGATCAAGGAAATCAGGCTGCACAGTAACCTAGTCTTCTCTTTCATCTCTGTACTCTCCTTTGTCCTCTGCCAAGGTGACCGTTACACGGTCGACTTGCACTGTCGTCCACCGAATCCTCAGCGCAACAGGTCGGATTTGTCGAGAAGCTAACTCTATAGTATACCACCCGCACGGTCAAGCCTCCACTGCCGGGCACCGCCCGATTGGCCCAGACACTCGACCGCAAACCGGATATTGGACTTTTGATAATAGCCGCACAAACTAATAGGAGGGAGTATGAGTGCTTGTTTCGGAGTTTCCTCCGCATCGCATGGGGCAACTCTACCCTTGCGGATGCAGCCCGCTCACCGGGATTGCTCCTGTCGCCCTTCTTGACCTCCCTGTCACGGGACGCAACACCGAGAAACCTGACCTCGTGTCAGCAGTTGAAACCCGACAGGCGAGAAAGTCATCCAGGTTTCCGTGTGATTTACCTGTTACACCAGCACTATAGATTAGAGCTCTCTCATCCGCGGATCTAGATAGGCTACACAGCCGTCCAACGTGGCTAATTGCATATAGTCATCCTCGGGCACTTCAATACCGTAGCGTTTTCGCAACTCCATAATGATGTCTAAGAAATCCATTGAGTCCAGTCCCACCTGTTCACGTATCGGGATATCACCCTTGAGATTGCTCAGATCTTCATCCGGTATGATCTGGGCTATGATCTCGAGAATCGCGTCCCTTATCTGTTCCTTGGTCATGTATCCCTCGTTCCTCTATTCTAAGAGTGCTTGCAGCCTTGTTCGTCGAATCTTCTCACGATAACAACCGAGTTGATGCCCAACATTCCGAAGGAATTATTCAAGATATAATCAACCTTGTCAATCTTCCTTGGCTCGTTGATGACCAGATTTCCAAGAT
>JAUWOB010000078.1 GCA_030612345.1 Dehalococcoidia bacterium
GTCAGCATTCACTGCTACAGACCGGGCGATGAAGACGATATCCCATCCCGACTTCAGCGATTGCAGCCTCATTATCTCCCTGAGTAACCTCTTCACGCGGTTACGCTGCACCGCCTTACCCACTTTCTTCGTCACAGCAAAACCGTATCGGCTTATGCCCAAACCGTTGGGCGTCGCCTTCATCACCAGTAAGCTGTTCGCCCATACCTTGCCTTGCCGATAAACCAGCGTATATTGGGTTCTATTAGTTAAAGATCGAGGCTCCTTCACAGGATGGAGTCAAACAGGAGTTAGCCTGTACCTCCCCTTACGGCGCCTTGCTTTAAGCACTCGTCTTCCTGCCCGATCGGCCATTCTAGCGCGAAAACCTAACTTGCGCCTCCGGGGAATCCTCTTTGGTTGGTAAGTCCGCTTTGGCATTCTTCAACCTACGGAACGGGACAGTCCTACGCCTCCCGTTTTCCAGATGTGGCTTGGTGCGTAAGGCAACATAGCGAGATAACGGGCTCGCTTTATAGCTTGTGCTAAGCTTCTCTGGTGCTTAGCGCAGGTCCTGCTCCGCCGTCGCGACACAATCTTCCCCTGACTGGAAACATAGCGAGACAACACAGAAACATCTTTGTAGTCGATCCTCATATTCCCCTTGCAGAAGGGACAGAATGCTGGTCTCGCGACGAAGCTCCTCGTCCTTCTTACTCTCTCAGTATTAGGCAAATCTTCTTCTCCTTTATCTTAGTCAAAGGGCAAATCTTCAGGCTCAAGATCACCTTCTTCAGGAAGCGAACCCGGCTCTCGTTTGCCAAGGAAAAGTACGCGGTCCGCAGTCACCTCAAGGCTAGTGCGCATCTGTCCATCCTGTCCTTCCCAACTACGAGCGTGCAATCTTCCCTCAACGTAAACTTGCCGCCCCTTGCCCAAGAACTGATTGCACTGCTCAGCTTGTTTGCCCCAAACGCTGACTCTAAACCAGTCTGTCTCTTCTCTGGTCTCTCCGGCGGAAGTAGTGTAACGATGATTAGTAGCCATACGAAAGGAGGTAACTGCTTTCCCGTCAGGCGTATACCTCATCTCCGGATCAGAACCTAGATTGCCGACAAGTATCGCTTTGCTTAAGCTTGCCATATCAGTCATCCACCTTCACCACGAGATACCGCAGAATATCCCGTGACGCACCGACCTCTGCTTCAAGCTCCCTAACTGATTCCGGCCCCAACTTGAAGCGCGTTAAAACGTAATCGGCTTCCCTGAATTTCTCTATAGGGTAAGCCAGTTTCCTCTTTCCCCATTGCTTTGTCTCTTCCACCGTGCCACCACGGCTACTGATGGACTGAGTCACCTTGTCTATGATTTTAGACACTCCCTCTTCATCAACTTCGGGGTTAATCATAGCTACCAGTTCATAATCACGCATGCGCAGATTTTATACCATAGGGGACAAAATGGCAACAAGGCCTATCCTTGGGCCACTCTCTGTATCTGCCGGCTAGAATGTTCAATACGGCCAGTGCTATAATTCCAGCAATGAAAGTGTCGGAGTTGGGCGAATTCGGACTGATCAACCTCATACGCAGCGCCGTCAGATACGATGGTTCTGGACATACTCCCTGGCAGGAAGTCTTAGTGGGTATAGGTGATGACGCTGCTGCCTGGCGCATTGACGATCATATCCTCTTGGCTACTACAGATACCCTGGTTCAAGACATACACTTCAATCTAGACGTCATCAGCTGGGAGGAACTGGGCTGGAAAGTGCTGGCTGTCAACCTAAGCGACATAGCTGCCATGGGCGGTATTCCCAAGTACGCTCTGCTCTCTCTGGCATTGCCCGGCGAACTGCAGGCGGAAGATATCTCCAGATTTGCCAATGGCATGATGGAGCTGGCCAGTGACTTCAGTGTCGCTCTAGTTGGAGGCAATATAGCCGCTGCCCCCAATGTAGTTATAACTCTAACAATCATAGGCTGCTCCAGGGGCGAAGTGATACTCAGGAGGTCAACAGCGTGTCCGGGTGACCAGATAGCCGTCACAGGGTACCTGGGACTGTCGGCGGCCGGCCTGGAAATGCTCAAGGGAAGAACCATCTCCGATCCTGAAACGAGCAGCATCCTGAGGTGCGCCCACCTTCGACCCAAGCCCAGAATAGAAGAAGGCCGTATCTTAGTCGAACAAGGAGTGAGAACGGCTATAGACATAAGCGATGGGCTGGTGGCCGACCTTGACCATATATGTGAATGTAGCAAGGTCAACGCCAGGATAAAGATAGAACAGGTGCCTGTACACCCCATAGTAACAGCCAATTTCGCTGACCATCAAGAACTGGCTTTATCCGGTGGTGAGGATTATGAGCTGCTCTTTACGGCTGATCAGGCCACCGTTGCCAGAGCCAGGCAAGCTCTGCACTGCCCGGTGACTGTGATCGGAGATATAGGAGAAGAACAGTCAGCAAGACGAGTGACACTAGTGGATAGAAGGGGGAACACCGTCCCTTGCGGACAAGGAGGCTGGGAACACTTCAAGCATGGAATCGCTGAAGCTAAATTCCCGTAGCCCGGAGCAAACTCAGCTGTTGGGAAGCTACCTGGGGGAACTAGCCCAGGAAGCTGATGTTTTCCTTCTGGTAGGTGAGTTGGGAACGGGGAAGACCTGTCTTGTCCAGGGCATCGCTCGGGGGCTTGATGTAAGCGAGTATGCCTTCAGTCCTTCCTTTGTCATCCTCAGAGAGTACCATGGCCGACTTCCCCTATACCATGTTGATCTTTATCGCCTGGATCGCACTGAGGAAATCGCTGACCTCGGGCTCGAGGAGTATTTCTTCGGCAATGGAGTCTGTGTCATTGAATGGGCAGAGAAAGGAATGCAGGTAGTACCCCGCGAGAATCTACTTATCACCATACACTATGTTCCCGTCGCGCGGTCAACGCGGTCCATTTTGCTGAGACCCCAAGGCAAACGCTACCAGGAACTATTAGGACAACTGAAAACGAGAAAGGGAATGACGGCCCTGGATCCGAAATGCTAAGCAGTGCACAAGCTTGAAGGTCAAAGGCTGAAAAATCAAAATGACAACTCAGAATGCGGGGCTTTTCAACCTTTGCTCTGTCATCTTGCGCTCTTGCTCTTGCTTTCTGCGTTTTCAAGGGATTTGTTTGGCGTTTAGAGATTAGATTTCTGATATGGAATTAGCCATAGATACTTCCTCCAATATCGCCGGTGTTGCCTTATCTCGCAAAGGTGAAATACTGGCGTCGCTGACCTGGCAGACAGCAAGAAACCATACAGTAGAACTGCTCCCTAATCTGGTCTGCTTGCTACAACAGGCCAGGGTGGAACTAGACTCTTTAGAAGCGATCATCGTAGCTAAGGGTCCCGGGAGTTTTAACGGGCTGCGAGTAGGCATAAGCACGGCCAAGGGACTGGCATCTGTCCTGCACATTCCCCTGCTCGGTGTAAACACCTTGGAAGCTGAAGCCTATCCCTTTGCCTTCACTGGATTGCCTCTGCGCCCCGTGCACAAGGCTGGTCATGATGAAATAGCCACTGCCCTGTACCGGCAGAAAAACGATGAATGGCAATGTCTGGAAGCGGACAATCTAACCACAGTCACGGTTCTCTGCCTTCGAACTAAGCAGAGAACGCTTTTTTGTGGTGAGATTCCCTACAATATGATAAGTGAGATACGGCAAAACGTGGGCAGGCGAGCTATAATATCCCCGAGTGAGGGCCAATCCCGGGCCAGTTCCCTGGCGGTATTGGGTTGGCGAAAGCTGAACAGGGGAGAACAAGATGACCCGGTGACCCTACAGCCGTTATACCTTCGCCCTCCCCATATAACCAAGCCCAGAGCCAAGACGCCTCCTCTCGCAGATCTGAGGGAGGCGAGGGAGTCAAGAAATGGAAATCCCTAAACTGGATGCCGAGTACGCCGCCAAGGTCTGTTTTGCCTGTGGTCGGGAAAACCCCATCGGGCTAAAGCTCAAACCTGTTCATGATGGAGAGAAAGTCAGCGCCGAGTTTACCGCCGGCGAGTTTCATCAAGGATGGAATGATGCGATCCACGGCGGCATTCTCTACACCCTCCTCGATGAAGTAAATGCTTACGCCATGCTCTGCCACGGGATTGAGTTTGGCGTTACTGCCAAAAGCGAGATCAGGTTCAAACAGGCGGCACGCATTAATGAGCCAATTCAAGCTTCCGCCTGGGTCACCAAAGTGAGAAAACGCCTGGTAGAAACTCAAGGAGTGCTTACTCTCAAGGATAGTACAGTCATAGCCGAAGGCGATTTCCTCTTCTACGTCTGGAGACAGTCAAAGAGGACAGTGCTCTGGGACATGGACGGGGTCATTGCCGATTCCCATTCCTTCCACTTTGCCGCCTGGCAGGAGACCTTTGCTGAAAGGGGCATACGGTTCACCGGCGAGGATTTCAACGAGCTTTTTGGCACCAGAAATGACTTCATCATCGGCAGTGTCATGGGCCGTGAACTTGCGGAAGAGGATGTCAAGATTATGGTACAGGAGAAGGAGAGGATCTTTCGACGACAGGCAAGAGGCAACGTCCAGCCATTTCCCGGGGCAATAAGGCTGCTGAATGCCATAAAGAAGGCGAACTTCAAGCTAGGATTGGTTTCTTCGGCACCGAAGGAGAACATCAACCTGGTCATCGGCGAGCTTGGCCTGAACGGTATTTTCGACTGCATTGTTTTCGGTCGAGAAGTATCCGAAAGCAAACCCAGCCCTCAGATATACCTTTTGGCCACCGACAGGCTGGAAGTGGCGCCTGCCGATTGCCTGGTAATCGAGGATTCGCCCCAGGGAATCAGAGCGGCCAAGACCGCAGGGATGAAGTGTTTGGCCATAACCAACACACACCCTCGCCAGAAGCTCGAGGAGGCTGACAAGGTAGTCGACTCCTTAGAAAACGTTGATTTGATCACATTGCTCATGCGGATCTAGAAAGGAGCCATTTGAAGATGGAGAGAAGCTTAGTTCTTATCAAGCCTGATGCCGTACAACGGGGCTTGGCCGGGGTGATCATCTCTCGCCTGGAGCAGAAGGGGCTTAAGATCGTAGCTATGAAGATGCTGCATATCGACAAGGGTCTGGCCCAACGCCACTATGCCGTCCACAAAGGGAAAGCCTTTTTCGATGATTTGGTAGATTTCATCACCTCCAGCCCGGTCATCGCCATCGTCTTCCAGGGCAAAAATGCGGTGGAGATAATACGACAGATGATGGGAGATACTGACCCTGCCCAAGCCCGCAGCGGCACCATCAGAGGTGATTTCGGCATTGATATTGGACATAACCTAGTACATGGCTCTGATTCACTGGAGAATGCCTCGCATGAAATAGGCCTGTTCTTCTCAGCAGAGGAAATTGCCAGCTATGACCGGGAGCTGGACACATGGATCT
>JAUWOB010000016.1 GCA_030612345.1 Dehalococcoidia bacterium
CCTGCTCCTGCCTCTTCTTACTCAGCCGCAGAGTGGTCTTACGGCGCCGTGGATTACTCTACCACCAATATTCAGGTGGCCGGCGTGGACGAGGCCGATATCGTTAAGACCGACGGACGGTATATTTACCTCGTCTCGGAGAACAGGGTTATCATCATCAAGGCGTATCCGCCTGAACAGGCCCGGGTCATGTCTGAAATCAAGCTAGAGCGAACGGTTATGGGCATATTCATAAATGGAGATAGGCTGGTCGTGTTTGAGGGGGGGATGCCCTATTATGAGCTGCCAGTTGAAAAGGACGTCTACCCGCCTTATACGCCAGCCAGGACATCTGTCAAGGTATATGATATCTCAGATAGGGAAAACCCCTCTCTGCAGAGAGGGGTTTCCGCCGAGGGCGATTATGTCAGCTCACGGATGATAGGCGATTACGCCTATGTGGTGATAAATCAACCTGTGTATGACCAGGAAGGTGAACTGACTCTGCCCAAGATTCATCTCGATGATGCGGAGGCGGAAATACCGGCCACGGATATCTACTGCTATGATGGCTACGACTACTTCTACACGTACACGAGTATTATTGCCCTAAACACGCAGGACGATGACCAGGAGCCAGTAAGTGAGACAATCCTGCTTGGCGCCAGTAGCAGCCTGTATGTATCTCAGGACAACATCTACCTGATCTTTCCGCTGTGGGGGAGGGCCATGCAGGGTTCCGAAAAGAGCTCTGTCCACCGCATTCATATAGACGGTGACAGAATAGAGTATGTTGCCAGCGGCGAAATCCCCGGTATGGTGCTCAATCAGTTCTCCATGGATGAGTACCAGGGCTACTTCAGAGTGGCAACCACAACCGACGCAGGAATGTTCGTCAGATTGCAGGTACTAGTGGGTGAGCTGCTTGACTACTTCGGGATGCCAGCCACCACCGACTTTCAGCCATCCCTCAATCACATTTACACCCTGGATATGGACCTGAACATGGTGGGAAAGCTGGAAAACCTCGCTCCGGGGGAAAGGATTTACTCAGCCAGGTTTATGGGTGAAAGAGGCTACATGGTAACCTTCAGGACAGTTGACCCGCTATTCGTCATAGATTTGAAAGACCCTCGCAACCCTCAGGTGCTGGGCGAGTTGAAGGTAACTGGCTACTCGGGCTACCTCCACCCCTACGACGAGGACCACCTGATAGGAATAGGTAAGGAAGCGGAGGAGGCCGAGGAGGGAGATTTCGCCTGGTTCAGAGGAGTGAAGATCTCACTCTTTGACGTCAGCGATGTGAGCAACCCGCGGGAGATAGATAAGTATGAGATAGGCCACAGGGGAACTGATTCGCCCGTTCTGTGGGACCACAAAGCATTTCTATTTGATAGGTCAAGGAACCTGATGGTGATACCTGTCTGCGTTGTGGAGATAGACGAGGCGCAATACTCCGGTCGAGTTCCACCCTGGGCATACGGCAACCCTGTCTGGCAGGGAGCCTATGTATTCCACGTGTCCCCGCAGGCAGGGCTCAGACTGAAAGGCACCGTCACCCATTTTGATGCTCCGCCTGACGAGGAACAATATTATTACTACTGCTACTCGCCCTTCTCGGTGCAAAGGTCCCTTTATATAGGCGATGTTCTCTACACTATCTCGGAGGCCAAGATAAAGATGAATGACCTGGAGACTCTGGATTTCATCAACGAGGTGAAGCTTTCATAATGAACGTGGACGCCGTTTAACTGCCGCATCGGTTAGTCTGTCCGGCATCAATAAAGGTAAGGTCGCAGACGTCCAAAGGAGGTAAATCAAAATGAAAAGCGGGATTATCAGAGTGGCTCTTTGCCTGGCGCTGATCGGGGCTGCGCTCACGAGTCTGCAATGTGCTGAGCCTGTGGGAGCGAAGGAAATCAGCAGGTTCTCCTCGTATCAGCAGCTGGTCGAATTCGTGGACACCAACACAAAGGACATCGGACGCTTCTGGCTCGCCAGGGCCGAAGGCGCCGCTGTCCCTGCCCCTGCCGCTGACGCCTCTGCCCCGGACTACTCGGCCACCAATATCCAGGTGGCTGGGGTGGACGAGGCGGACATAGTTAAGACGGACGGAGAGTATATCTACGTGGTGGCAGGAAACACGCTTGCCATAGTCAGGGCCTACCCACCTGAAGATGCCGCAGTCCTGTCCGAAATTCAACTGGAGAGTATGGCCATGGGCATATTCATCAACGGAGACAGGCTGGTCGTTCTTGAGGGAGGAATGCCCTACTACTACTATGACGCGCCCATCAAGATGAGTGTGATCGGACCTTATGTGCCTTACCAACCCCGGACAGCTATCAAGGTGTATGATGTCTCAGACAGGCAGAATCCCTTGCTGGCTAGGGAGGTTTCTGTCGAGGGCGATTATGTGAGCTCGCGCATGATAGGTGACTATGTCTATGTCGTGATAAACGCGCCTGTGTACGGGGAGGAGGGTGAAGTACGTCTTCCTGTGGTTCGTGTCGGCGAGGACGAGCAGGAAACGCCGGCCACCGAGATCTACTATTATGATACATACGACTACTTCTATCAGTACACAACTATCATTGCCGTGGACACCCAGAACGATGACCAGAAGCCCACTGCCGAGACTACCCTGTTGGGGGCCAGCGGCACGCTGTATGTCTCTCTGAGTAATATCTACCTGACCATCCCGGTATGGGGCAGGGTCATGTGGGATGCCCAGACAACCGCTATCCACCGGATTCATATCGACGGTCCTGAGATTGAGTATGTTGCCAGCGGCGAAATCCCCGGCATGCTGCTCAATCAGTTCTCCATGGATGAGTACGATGGCTACTTCAGGGTGGCTGCCACCACCCACGGGCAAACATCCCGGAATCATATCTACACTCTGGATATGGACCTCAACATTGTGGGCAGGCTAGAAGACCTCGCTCCGGGCGAGATCATCTACTCGGCCAGGTTCATGGGCGAAAGAGGCTACCTGGTAACCTTCACGACGGTTGCCCCGCTGTTCGTCATAGATCTGAAAGACCCCCGCAACCCTCAGGTGCTGGGCGAGTTAAAGGTAACCGGCTACTCGGGCTACCTCCACCCCTATGATGAGAATCATCTGATAGGGATAGGCAAGGAAACAACGGAGGAGGGGGAATTTGCCTGGTATCAAGGAGTGAAGATCTCGCTCTTCGATGTCAGCGATGTCAAGAACCCGCGGGAGATAGGCAAGTATGAAATCGGCCACAGGGGAACCGATTCGCCCGTCCTGTGGGACCACAAGGCGTTTCTATTTGACAGGTCAAGGAACCTGCTGGTGATGCCCATCTGCCTTGCGGAGATAGATGAGGCCGACTATCCCGATGGAGTTCCCCCCTGGGCCTACGGCAACCCTGTCTGGCAGGGCGCTTATGTATTCCATGTCTCGCCACAGGCAGGGCTCGGTCTGAAAGGCACCGTTACCCATTTTGATGCTCCGCCTGACGAGGAACAGTATTACTACTACTGCTACTCGCCCTTCACGGTGGAAAGGTCTCTTTACATAGGTGATGTTCTCTACACCATCTCGGGGGCCAAGATAAAGATGAACGACCTGGAGACTCTGGACTACATCACTGACGTGAAGCTTCCATACTCAACCTGGGAACCAGAATACTACCCCCCCGAAGAACCCGGGGAGGTGGAACCGCCTCCGGCCGATGAACCTGGAGGCGAGAAACCCTAGAATGGCCACACTTGAACGGGAGAGCAGAACTGGGGAGTCGTGATGCTTGACGGAGGTGAATGAGATGAGTAAGGCATTGCTATCACTATTGATCCTGTTGCTGCTGTTGCCATTGATAGCCTGTGATCAGCCGGCAGCAGCCGAACTGCTGATGTCAGACAAGCCCCGGGTGACATCGCCGCAGATCGGCGCAGACGGCCTCGCCCTGCTGGTGCGGGGCAACAGCGCCTTCGCCTTCCAGCTTTATCAGGCGCTTAGAGAAAAAGAGGAGGGCAACTTCTTCTATTCTCCGCACAGCATCTCGGTGGCGCTGGCCCTGACCTATGCCGGAGCCCGTGGCGCAACCGAGGAGCAGATGGCCGATACGCTCCATTACCTTCTGGAACAGGGGAGGCTGCACCCGGCATTCAACTGGCTGGATGCGGAACTTGCCAAGAGGGGCGAAGGTGCCGAGGGCAAGGACGGCGAAGGGTTCAGGCTGAACGTCATCAACGCCATCTGGGGGCAGAAGGACTATAGCTTCCTGCCCGCGTTCCTCGATGTTCTGGCCGAGAACTATGGTGCCGGGCTGAGAATACTCGACTTCATGAACGAGACAGAGGAGTCCCGACTTGCTATCAACCGGTGGGTCAGCGGCCAGACTGAAGGACGCATTGAGGACCTTATCCCGCAGGGTGCGATTGATGTACTGACCCGCCTTGTGTTGACCAACGCCATCTACTTCAACGCTGCCTGGGAACAGCCCTTCGATGAGGATATGACGGCAGACGGCCCCTTCTACCTGCTCAACGGCGGGCAGGTCACGGTGCCGATGATGAGGCAGACGGAGTCATTCGGCTACAGCGATGGGCAGGGATACCAGGCGATTGAGCTACTCTACGATGGTGGAGAGCTCTCCATGATCATCCTCGTGCCTGAAGCCGGCCAGTTCCGTCCTTTCGAAGAAGGTCTCGATGTCGAGCAGGTCTATGACATCATAAATGATCTGCAACCTGCTCGGGTGGCGCTGATGATGCCCAGGTTTGAATTCGACTCAGAATTCAGCCTCAAGGATACCCTCGCCGGGATGGGCATGCCTGTTGCTTTCTCCGGCGCTGCCGATTTCTCCGGGATAACGGGTACACGAGACCTCTGCATAAGCGAGGTGCTCCACAAGGCTTTTGTCTCGCTAGATGAGGCAGGCACAGAGGCAGCAGCAGCCACGGCGGTGATCATGAGAGAGACCGCAGTGCCTAGTCAGCCAGTCGACGTTACCGTCAACCGCCCCTTCATCTTCCTCATTCGCGACATCGAGACGGGCGCCATTCTCTTCGTCGGGCGTGTCCTCAATCCCGGTGCGTAAGTAAATGCCGCCTGTATTACACGAAAGCCTGGAATGTTACTTAGTTGCACACTAAGAATTGTTGCTACTTAACTCTATAGTATGTCTTGGACACCGCATAAAAAGCTAATGCACCCGAGCAAGGGAGTGTGGTAAAATAGCAACAGGACTAAAGTATGCCCATGGAGGAAATTTTACTCGTTAATCCCGACCTGATGCTGAGAGAGCAGCTAACTTTTGTACTACAGTATTATTAAGAACAAAATGACTACTACCCCTGCCGATGCCTTTGGGCTTCATGCCGGTCGATCTTGGGCGACAAGACACGTCTCAAATTAAAGATGAGGTGAGATATTTAGGATATATGCCCGATGAGAGCAAGGAATACCCAGGCTCGGCAAACCACGTTTCTAAGCGTATTTAAGAATGTAGTGCGAGGCTTTAGCCTCGTGCACGACCCTGAAGGGTCGCAGTACGAACCTCTTAGCGGAGCGCTCGATCTGGGCTTGTCCTGAGCGAAGCGAGGGAACTCGCCAAGCACTCTCGAATCGGGCATGCGACACTATAAAAAGGAGGAAAATAGATGAAGAAACCTAGATTAATAGTCAACATACTTGCATCCCTGACTATGATTTTGGCACTTGCGTTGACAGAGTTTGTACCACCGCCTGTCGCTAACGCTGTACTGGCTGATACGACCCAATCGGCCGCAATCACTGCCGCTGCTAGCGACATATCGATGCCAGCAGGCGATGCTCAAGTCTCTGAGACCCCGCACTTCGACGGGTCAATTACTGCCTCCGGTGACACACCTACGGGCAGCAGTTACATGCTTGTTGATCATCGGGGCGGTAACTGGTGCGATACTGAGAAAGACCCCGGTCCTGAGGATGACCTCCTGTGCTGGGCTGCCGCTGCATCGAATATGATGGAGTGGACAGGTTGGGGTTTCGTCTCTACGTTTGACGATACAGATGATATGTTCCAGGAATATCAGGACCACTGGACCGATGAAGGTAGCCTTATAGGATATGGTCTGCTCTGGTGGTTTAATGGTATAGTGATAGACCCCGGAGATGGTTGGGCATCTGTTGACGTTGCGGGCAGTGGAAATTTCTGGGTCCCATACCTTTATCCATTCTATTCCGCCGAGTACGAGGGGTCGGATACGCTGCAGTACATAGACAGCTATCTGCATAATGGAATGGCTGTCGGACTGGCGATATATGACGGCGGTCATGCCATCACCTGCTGGGGTTTTAATTATGATTCCGGTGTTGATAAATCGACAGATCCACATAACTATTACAAAGGCGTTTGGGTAACTGATTCCGACGATAACAAGGGTGAATGGACTCCTCCTGACAGGCTACGGTACTACGATGTGACATATCATGATGGAAAGTGGTACATGGACAATTATGGAGGAGGGTGGTTCATTGAACGCGTGACAGGACTGGCACCCTTCCCCGGTGAGGCCCGACCTGTAGCCAATGCCGGTACTTCATATACCGGTTCTGAAGGTTCGCCCATTACCTTTACTGGTGCCGCTTCCACCGACGACGATGCCCTTCAGTACCGCTGGGACTTCGACGACGACCGTGTCTGGGATACCGCCTGGTCATCAAGCCCGACAGCCAGTTTTACCTGGCATGATGATTACAGCGGGACCGTTGTCCTGGAAGTATTTGACGGCAGGCTGAGGGATGTTGATACGGCTACAGTCACCGTAAACAACGTCGCTCCGGTTATTACCGTAGTTGGAGACACCATTAATGAAGATGGTACGGCAACAGTTAGCGGCACGATAACAGATCCCAGTAGTCTGGATACCTTCACTGTTGTGATTGACTGGGGAGAAGGATCCCCTCAGACATACAGCTACCCCGCCGGTAGCACATCCTACAGTGAGACGCATCAGTACTTGGACGATAACCCCACCGGGACACCCTCGGATGACTATCCAATAAGCGTGACGGTGACTGATGACGATGGGGGGGTTGGTACCGGATCCGGTACAGTAACCGTCAACAATGTCGATCCAGTGGCAACCAATATTACCATGGACCAACCAAACGGGCAATTCATACTACCTACGGTTCATGAATTAGACTTTGCCGGAACATTCACCGATGTTGGAACCCAGGATACCCACACAGCAGTATGGGATTGGGGAGACATGTCATCTTCAGCAGGTGTTGTCAGTGAATCTGGCGGCTCGGGAACAGTCACCGGATCACACATATACTCGGCACCCGGTGATTATGCTGTAACGTTAACGGTCACTGATGACGATACTGGCTCTCATTCCAATACATACCTGGTACATGTCCACGATGTCGATGAAGCCCTGATTATTACCAATAGCTATATTCAGGGTCTGGACGACAGCTATTTCAAGGGCCCGGCAGGTAACCGCAAGGCAGCTATCGACAACATGTTTGATACTCTCGCTAAACAGTGGGCTGCTGAGGCATACAATGGAATGATACAGGACCTGCGTGACAATCTACGAGAGAAGGCCGACGGCTACGTCGATGGAAAGGCAAATAACGACTGGATAACAGACGCAGCGGCACAAGCGGAGATTTGCCAGAAGATAGACGATATTACAGCCTATCTAGAAATACTCCTGTAGGCTGCAACTGCTTCTTCTCGTAAGCGATAACGCTGACGGTAGCAGAAGAGACGATAAAATCAAATAAATGTTACATGAATCTCTAGAGAACGGGATTTGTTCGTTTGATAATAGCTTAGGAATAGCCAAGAATAATGGCAAAGGTAGTTGAAATGAAGACAATACTTCTGTTGGCAATAGTAGTAGTCCTGTTGAGTTTAGTGGCTTGTAGTGCATCGGTATTTGACGAAGTATCTGAGCCCGATCAACCGGAATCAGGCGAAATACTACTATCAGAGAAACAACGGGTAACTTTGCGGGACGTGGATGAGACCGATCTGGCAACTCTGGTTGATGGAAATAACGCCTTTGCCTTCGACTTATATCAGATACTCAGACAGACGAGCGGAAACGTGTTCTATTCTCCTTGCAGCATCTCTCTTGCCCTGGCGATGACCTATGCCGGTGCTCGTGGTGAGACGGAACAGCAAATGGCGGATACTCTTCACTTCATCCTACCCCAGGATCGTTTACATCCAGCATTCAATAGCCTCGATATCGAACTCAGCCAGCGTGGTGAAGGTGCTGAAGGCAAGGATGGAGAAGGTTTCAGGTTAAACATAGTCAATGCTATATGGGGCCAGAAGGACTATCAATTCCTTGCTACCTTCCTCGATATCTTAGCCGAGAACTACGGCGCTGGGCTCAGAATTCTCGATTTCATCAAAGAGCCCGAAGAGTCTCGTATCACCATCAACCAGTGGGTCAGTGACCAGACAGAAGGTCGGATTGAAGAGCTGATACAAGAAGGTCTTATTGATACATTTACCCGTCTGGTCCTCACGAATGCCGTTTACTTCAACGCGGCATGGGAGTATCCGTTTGAAGAGGACAGGACCTGCGATGGCGCCTTCTATCTTCTTAGTGGAGATGAGGTCACCGTGCCAATGATGAAGCGAACGGAATCATTCGGTTATACTGAGGGTGATGGCTACAAGGCAGTCGAACTGCCTTATGATGGTGGGGAGCTCTCGATGGTCGTCCTGCTACCCGAGGCTGGCAAGCTTGAGATGTTTGAAAGCTCTCTGGATGCCCAACAGATGGAGACTATTATGGAGGCTCTGGAACCCAACCAGATTGCCTTAACCTTGCCGCAATTTGAATTTGAGTCTGAATACAGTCTGAAGGAAGTTCTTACAGTGATGGGAATGCCGGCTGCTTTCTCAGCAAGGGCGGACTTTTCAGGCATGGCGCATAATCGCGAACTGTACATCGACGACGTAGTTCATAGGACATTCCTTTCTGTAGATGAAGCGGGTACAGAGGCAGCAGCTGCCACTGCAGTAATCGTGGCAGTGATAGGAATGCCTATTACAGTTACTATTGACCGTCCCTTTATTCTATTCATCCGTGACATTGAGACGGGCGCCATTCTCTTTGTCGGCCGCGTGCTGAATCCCGCCGTATAAGCGGTGACGAAGGGTAAGGTGCTGACACTGACGGGCGAAAGGCGCAGATCAGTAGCGCCTGGCTCGCCTTACAGGTTTTACGTTGCCCCGATAGTCGGGCGCGGTGATGTTGAAGACCAGGCTTATCCTGGTATCCACCATTGGGGAACTGATGCGTGTCTCGATTTCGTCTAAGGAGAGACACGTAGTGACCACCATCGGCAACCTGGCATTATAACGGTAGTTTATCAACTGATAGAGCTTCTCCTGTGCCCACGGCGTGGCCGACTGCTCCCCGAAGTCATCCAGTATCAGCAGTGGAATCTCCTTGAGCTTCTCAGAGTACTCATCGTAGGATATTTTGCTCTCCGGGCTGAATGTCGAGCGCAGATGGTCCAGAAGGTCGGGAACAACCACAAAGAAGACCCGGTTTCCATGCGCCCGCCGATGATTGGCAATGGCCGCTGCCAGATGGGTCTTGCCGCAGCCATTAACGCCCTGAAAGATGAGCCAGCCCTCCGGCGAGCGGGCGAATTCCACCGCCAGATCGAAAGCCTGGCGCAAGTTCTGACGCTGTTCCAGCGGGAGCTCCAGTCTCTTGTGGTCAAAGCTATCAAAGGTCATGTTCCGTAATAGCTCCAAACCCAGGCCCCCCTGGTCTTCTAGGGGCGATTCTTGCTCAATCGTCAGTACCCGGCAAAACTCGTTACTGGCCAGACGGCCACGTAAGCGTTCATCCACTTTTTCCAGCGGCGTATCGGTGGTGATCACCGTAGCTAGCCTGGCGTTGAAGCGATGATTGAGGAGTTGTTCCAGCTTTTCTTTGGCCCAGGCGGTAGCGCTTCCCAGCGAAAGGTCATCAAGTACCAGCAGAGGCACATTCCTTACTTGCTCAAATAACTCGTCATAGGTGGTGTCGCTGGTGGGACTGAAGGCCGAGCGGAGGTGGTCTAAGAGGTCAGCAGTGCCAATGTACAATACAGGCTTCCCTGAGCTGAGGCAGTGACTGGCTATAGCACAGGCCAGGTGTGTCTTGCCACATCCGCTAGGACCTGAAAGCACCAGCCAACCCTCAGGGTTATCGGCAAAGGCCCTGGCAGCTTGATAGACCTGAGCAAAGTGCTCCTGGGCAGCAGCACTGGCCGTCTTACCCTTGGGAGATAGGTTCTCAAAGGTAAGCTGGGAGAGCGCACCCAGATTACTGTATTTCTCAAGGTATTCTGTTTTTCGCCTTCTTAGCTCCCCTCTACTGCATGCGCAGGGCACCACCCGACTGAAATCGGCTTGTCCTGAATCCAGAGCAGGATGAACAAAGCCGGCCCCCCTGCAAACAGGGCAGATTTCACCCTCCTCTTCTTCCGCCGGGGAAGAGGAAATCCTATCTCCTGACCAGGTGTCCATATCGACCCTTGACGTATTTGTCCGGGCCATCTTTCTTAATGTCTCTCTTATGCTCTCCACTGTCCTTGCCTTCGCTAGCCCATCTTTCCAGGATACGG
>JAUWOB010000067.1 GCA_030612345.1 Dehalococcoidia bacterium
TGTGCTTCCCTCTGTTCTTCTTCACGCCTTTTAGTTTCACTCTGTTCGCCATAGTCTTACAAAATCCTCTTCATTTTCTCGGCCTGAATGGGGTCCAGATTCTGGATTAGCCTCAATAGTTCAGCGACATGCTCCTTTTCCTCTTCAATCACGCGTTCCAGTGCAGTCACAGCCTCTTCATTCTCCAGGCTCAGGACATGTTCCTCATACTGGTTGATAGCCTGCAACTCGCTCACCAAATCGTCGCGGAGCATCGCCAGATCGTCCAGTACAGCCAGCTGTTCCTCGCTGATTTCCTCAGAAGAATAACTCATCTCTTTCCCTCCTTCTAGTAAATCCTAATATCTAAGCTCCAAACTCCAGACAAATCCAAATACCGAAAACTCTTTTCTGCATTTTGGTCATTAGTGCTTTGATATTATCTAGTGTTTCGTATTTAGCACTTAGTATTTCCAGTCAACTGGGTAAACTGCAATCCTAGACACGTTGTTTATTCCCATTCTATAGTTGCCGGCGGCTTACTGGTAATATCGTAAACCACTCTGTTGATACCGGGCACTTCGTTGATTATGCGGTGCGATATTCCGGCAAGGAGATCGTGGGGCAAGCGGGCCCAGTCAGCAGTCATGGCATCCTCGCTAGTTATAGCTCTCACCGCTATCAAGTAGCCATAAGTCCTGTAGTCGCCCATGACTCCAACGCTCTTGACGTCAGTGAGTATGGCAAAGCTTTGCCAAAGCTGCCGGTAAAGCTTAGCCTTCTTGATCTCGCTCATCAGAATCCAATCGGCCGCCCGTAGTATCTCCAGCTTCTCGTGTGTCACTTCACCAATGATGCGAATGGATAATCCCGGTCCAGGAAACGGCTGTCGCCAGATCATATCCTCGGGCAGGCCTAGAGCTAATCCCACTTCTCGAACCTCATCCTTGAACAAATACCTCAGTGGCTCGATAAGAGTGAACTTCATCTTGGCCGGTAATCCGCCGACATTATGATGGCTCTTTATCTTATGGGCAGCTTTGGTCTCCGGAGATGTGCTTTCAATGACATCGGGATAGAGGGTGCCCTGCGCTAGAAAACCAATCTTGCCTAATTTGGCCGCTTCTTCCTCGAAAATCTGGATAAACTCGTTTCCCACTAAGTGTCGCTTTCTTTCAGGATCGCTAACTCCCTTAAGCTGCTCTAAGAACCTGTCGGTAGCATCTATGTAAACTACATCCATCTTAAGGTTACGCTTGAAGGTCTTAAGCACCCTTTCCGGTTCGTCACGTCGCAACAGACCATTGTTTATGAAGATGCAGGTCAGCTTATTGTTGATGGCTTTATCAATAAGGGTAGCCGTTACCGCCGAATCGACGCCTCCGGAAAGAGCACAAACCACTCTGCCGTCAGTCACTTGCTCTTTGATCTTGGCTACGCTCTCCGCAATGAAATTGGCTGGTGTCCAATTACCCTGGCAACCGCATATTTGCAGCACGAAGTTCTGGAATATAGTCTTCCCGTGAGCCGTGTGTACCACTTCCGGGTGAAACTGCAATCCATACATGCCACTATCATTACCTACAACAGCAAACGGCGAATTCTCAGTATAAGCCAGACTCCTGAAGCCTGGAGGCAGCTCCATTATCTGGTCACCATGGCTCATCCACACCGGGAGAGACGCAGGCAGACCGGTCAAGAGAGGGGAGTCTTCAGTACTCAGGTGCAGAATTGTGTGTCCATACTCGTGTCTTGTTCCCCGAGCTATCTGTCCACCTAAGTCGTACGCGACAGCCAGCATACCATAGCAGATGCCCATTACAGGTAGATGGTTTTCGTAGATATAGGGTAAAGGCAGAGGCGCGCCAGAATCGTAGACGCTCGCCGGGCCCCCCGAAAGTATGAACCCCCGCGGGTTAAGAGGAGCTATTTTCTCCCAGGGCGTATCGTAAGACACAAGTTCGCAGTAAACACGGCATTCCCGTACCCGCCTGGCAATGAGCATGCTATACTGGGAGCCAAAGTCGAGTACTATTATAGTTTCACGTTCGCCTGGCCGCGGCTCAGGCTCAACTACAGGCTGCTCACCGCGCAGTTGTTTGGCCAACTCCAGATAAGCGGAGACCTCGATATCATCGCTGGCAGCGATTCTGTGGCTTTGCGGCTTCTTTTTCATTGCGGACGCACTGTGTCAGATGAATGTAGCTTATCACTATCGGGAGCCATTATCAAATCAGATGAACTACATCCTCCTGCCAGCCAGCACACTCTCTGACTCATCGTCACGGCTCTCGTAAGGTTCGCTAGGTAGGAAGGAAGGGACTTCTGCCCCGAGCAAGCGCCGTGCTATACTAAACTTAAGAGGAATGAGTGCTTTACGGCGAGAAATCAACGAAGCAGTAGAAATCCTTAGAAAGGGTGGCGTGGTCGCCTTCCCTACTGATACGGTCTACGGCCTGGGAGCCGACGCCCTAAACTGTGCGGCAGTGGCAAGGATTTATGACATCAAGGGCCGGCCCAGGGATAGACAACTCCCCTTGCTTATCGCCGATGTGGAGAGATTGGCTGCTCTGGCCAACCCAATACCGGGAATCGCCTGGTTCTTGGCGAGGCGCTTTTGGCCCGGCGGGTTGACTCTGGTGCTACGAAAGGCAGATTCCCTGCCTGCTCATCTAGCTCCAGGGCCCGCCATAGCGGTACGCGTTCCTAACCACCCGGTTTGTCTGGCTCTCATTAAAGGTCTGAGCAACCCCATAATCGGAACCAGCGCTAATCCCAGCGGCCAACCCTCAGTTCTGACCGCCGATGAAGTTGCACAGCAGTTGGGGGGAAGAATCGACTTGATCATCAAGGGAGGCAAATGCCCCGGCGGCAGGGAATCCACAGTGGTGGACGTCAGCGGTCAATCGCCCCTGGTTTTGCGTGAGGGCCTCATACCCTCATATGAGATCGACAAGGCTTGTCAGGAATACCTGGAACTGGATGAATTCCAGAAGGACTTGCCCCAGTCTGCGGCGCCCGATACACTTGACACTCGGGAGTCAAAGAGTTCACAGGGAAAGCACAACGTTTTTTCAGGCGGATTAAGATGATGAAGCGCATTGCCATAGGCTGTGACCACCGAGGCCTTGCCGTGAAGGAGCTGATCATGTCCTTTCTGCAAGACTCGGGTCATAGCTATCAGGATTTTGGTTCCTACAACACCGACCCTGTGGATTATCCTGACACCGCCCTGGAAGTCGGGGAGGCAGTGGCCTCGGGCAGTTTTGCCCAGGGCATTCTTATATGCAGCAGTGGCATAGGAATGAGCATAGCTGCCAACAAGATAAAAGGCATAAGGGCGGCCCTCTGCCATGATGTATTTGCATCACGACGGGCCCGCCGGCACAACGACGCCAACGTTCTGTGCCTCAGGGGAGAGTCCATTGATGCTGAGTCAGCTCTGGCAATCGTGGGGACTTTCTTAGCGACGGATTTTGGAGGCGGCAGACACATAAGAAGGGTGGATAAAATAAAGGCTTTGGAGGAAGACTCGCACGATAGTGACCTTGCCTCTAAGGGTGCTTCCTGAGGGGCAAGCAATTCGCGGTGTCACGCCACATAGCGACTTCGTATGGATTGAGACAGCTCAGCTGTCAGTGCCAGGGCCTGACTTGCTGCTTCCGGCGACAAGCCTGCCAGGCCACAAGAAGGGGTGACCAGCCCTTGAGCTGTAATCCGTTTGAAGCTAAGGCCATCCCTGGTGAATGGAGCCATGGCTTCTTCCAGGCGGTCACGTAAGCCGGGCAAGGACTCCTTGGCTAAGGCCTCTTCCTCGCTGGGAACTATCCCCCAGGCAATGCTGCCGCCCCGCTCAAGGAAAGACCTCACCTTGTCGGAGTGCGAGCTTAGAGAAGAGGCATAATTGTAGGCATCAAAGCTGAGAATATCAACTGCGGTATCCAGCAGTACCGACCAATCGGTGTTTCCGCAGCAATGCAATCCCTTTATGCCCTTGATTCCCTTGAACACCTCGTCCAGCAGACCGGGCACTTTCTCCTCAGGAATAGGAGTGAAAACCGAGCCTAAGGAAACCAGGCAAGGCTCATCAACGAAGATAATGGTGTTAGGGCATATCTTCCTCAAGGTGTTCTCCTGCCACGAAGCTTTCAGTCGCAGAAACTTAGCCGCGGTCTCAGCCAAAGTGTCATCATAGAGGATGCCTAAGCCATCCGAGCGGGTGACGGTCAGACCCCAGGTGATGGGACCTGTCACCTGCCCTTTGACTATTTCACTGCCCTTCGCTCTGGACAGGAAGGCATAAAGCCCGGCGGCATATTCGCTTGAAATGCCATAGTCACGGGCATTGTCCTGCTCACAATCAGTGTGGATTCGCTCCAGCTGGCCCTCAAAATCATGTGATGGCCCGATGTGAATTCGGTCTCCATCTATGACCGCTCCCGGGAAACCTTCGCTGTATTGGACAACCATGTTTTCCGAGGGAGAGCGCCTCGGCAGTTGCGGCCAGACCGGTATGTCAGGGAGGTGCTTCATGACAATCGAGCAGGCCTCGTCAGGATCCGTGTGAGGCATGCTGCCAATAGCAGTAGGCAAGCATCCGAACTCATGCCTGGTCGACATCTTCCCCCTCATCAAGATACCTGCCGATCAGCAAGTCCAGTTCTTTCCTCTTTCTCTCCGGGATGTGTTCACTCTCTGTGGCGATGGCACCCTTGAGGGCGTTAGCACAGGGGCAGTCTCGTTCTTGCCGTATCGAAGGTAATAGTAGCTTCAGGATGCCCTTGACAGTATCAATGCCCCTTTGCAGGTTAGTCAAGATCATCTCCGTAGTCACCGACTCATAATGGGGATGCCAGCAATCATAATCTGTGACGAAGGCAATTGTGGCGTAGCAGATCTCCGCCTCTCTGGCTAACTTAGCTTCAGGCAAAGCTGTCATAGCAATAATGTCAGCACCCCAGGAGCGGTAAAGCCGCGACTCAGCTTTGGTGGAGAACTGCGGACCCTCCATAACCAGATAGGTGCCTCCTTTGTGCACTCTGGCTCCAAGCTTCGCGCCTGCCTCAAACATGAGTTGACTCAAGACAGGACAGAAAGGTTCAGCAAGAGACACATGCCCCACTATCCCGTCTGTGAAGAAGGTGCTGCTTCTTCCTCTGGTCCAATCTATTAGCTGGTCAGGAACAACTACATCCAGAGGTTTTATCTCCTCCTTAAGACTGCCCACAGCGCTTACAGAGATAATCCTCTCCACCCCCAGAGATTTCAAAGCGTAGATATTGGCTCTGGCCGGTATTTCGGCGGGGCCTATGCGATGTCCTTCTCCATGTCTGGCGAGAAAGGCGATCTTCACTCCTGCCAGGGTGCCCAGGATAACAGCGTGGCTCGGCTCGCCGAAAGGCGTACTTACTTCTACCCTGTCCGCGCCCGTCAGTCCCTCAATCCCATAAAGACCGCTTCCCCCGATGATGCCGACTCTTGCATCAAGCATTGCACTCCTCTGTTCTCACTTTTTCTCAGCGATTATAACACAAGAAGATGCTTAGACTTAGCTAGAAGACCATGCTGTAGTTCATACGCAGGAAAGCGCGATACTGACGTGCCCCCCGAAAATAGGTCCACTTGGAATGCGAGACTCTTGTAGAATAAGAACAGGAGGAAGCATTTGTGAAAACGAGAAGATATTCGGAGGCGCAGGTATTCAGGATTCTCAAAGAAGTTGAATCGGGAATGCCGGTGGTTAACGCTGCTCGGGAGCACGGCGTTTCACCGGCCA
>JAUWOB010000057.1 GCA_030612345.1 Dehalococcoidia bacterium
GGTGCTGGGCCTCATCTTCAACCACCGCCGCGTTGACGGGGCTGCACAGCAGGCATTCCTGGATGCCTTCCGGCAGGCCACTTTCGGGCAGGAGACCAAGAACCTGGAGAAGCGCCTGGACGAATTCATCCCCGCCTTCAGAGAGCGTTACTGCTTCATGCCCGAAGCCGAAACCTGGGGGGGAGAGGCCACGGTATGGCCCGGTGGATCACCCTGGTTCCAGCCAGCAGATGATCTTGCCGCTGCCACCGCTGAGCTCAAGGCTTCGTTGCCGGCCAGCGGATTCACAGACAAGCTGCTGGACAACCTCACCAGGATAATCGACTTCTGCAGCGGCTACGGTGAATCGTCATACTGGGACACTCCCCTGAGTAACACGGCGGTCTTCCAGTCGTTCCTGGACGGCCTCGGCGATCTGGAGCGCGGGCGGTTTACGCTATCCTACAACAGGCGGGACTACCCTCTGACCGCCCGACAGTGCCGGCTGCTGTTCACCTTACTGAGGCATGTCATGGGCACAGAGCTTCGCGCCGCACTGCGCAGGACACAGGGCATCTACCAGGTCCTGCACCAGTACGAGGAGTTCTACGACGACATTGTCCGCCGGCATGGCCAACTCACCTTCACCGACGCCCAGTACCTGCTCACCGCGGCAAACCGGCACAGCTCGGGCAGCGTACTCAGCCGCGTGCCGGAACAAGAGGCCCGCCTCTATATAGACTACCGCCTGGACTGCAAGCTCGACCACTGGCTCCTGGATGAGTTCCAGGATACCAGCGACCTGCAGTGGGAAGTTCTGCGCAATCTGGCGGATGAGATACTTCAGGACGCCAGCGGGCAGCGCAGCTTCTTCTACGTGGGCGACGTTAAGCAGGCCATCTATGGCTGGAGGGGGGGCAACGCCCGTCTTTTCGGCAAGATACTGGAGCAATATCAGGGCGGGATCGAGCAGATTCCTTTGAGCGTGTCCCACCGTTCCTGTCAGCCCGTTATCGATACGGTCAATCGCGTCTTCGGCAGCCTGCCGGATGATCAGTTGCCGCAACAAGCTGTTGCCGCATGGCAGAAGGTTTGGCGGGAACACAGGTGTCAGCCTGATGTGGTCCCCAAGCAGGGCTATGCTGCCCTCCTTGAGCCGCCCTGCGATGGCGGTGAATTCAAGCCCGGCGACGAGGACAGATACCATGTAGTGGCCAGTTTGCTGAAAGAGATCAGGCCGCTGGAGCGAGGACTCTCGGTGGCCATCCTGGTACGCACCAATGATGCCGGGGGAGACATCGTCGATTATCTCCGCGGCCAATGCCCGGGAATGCCCGTCGTCCACGAAGGCAGGGCCGCCATCAAGGACAACCCGGTGGTCTCCGTCCTGCTCTCGCTCGCACAATTCGCCGCGCACCCGGGCGATACCTTCGCCTGGCGCCACCTCCAGATGAGCCCTCTCAATGGATACTTCGCAGAACACGGATTACAGAGAGATAGCCTGCCGCTCCTGCTTCTGAGGGGAATACAGACTTGCGGCTTTCAGGCGTTCGTCCGAAAGTGGGGAGCGCGCTTGGACGCGGGCCAGACGTTAGACAACTTCGGTCGTGGGCGCCTCAACGATCTCATCAACGCCGCAGGCGAGTTCGACGAGACTGAGGCCAGGAGCTGCGGGGATTTCCTGCGTTTCATCGATAACTACCAGCTTCATGAACTGGGCACCGACAGTGCGGTGCGCGTCATGACCGTACATCAGTCCAAGGGACTTGGCTTCGACATCGTCATTGTGCCCGACCTCCAGGGCAACAACATGGCCAAAGCCGACAATGCGAAGTTCATCATCGCCCGCGACCCCGCAACTGAGGCGCCTCTGTGGGCATTGAAACCACCTCGCGCTGTTATCGCCGAACATGATCCTGTACTGGCAGAGCAGTTGCAGAAGGCCAATGACACCGCCTCCTTCGATGCCCTGTGCGTGCTGTACGTGGCGCTGACCAGAGCGAAGCAGGGGCTGTACATGATTACCGCCTTTCCCGGTAAGGGTTCCCGGATGGTGTCACCCGCCGCCTTCTTGAAGTCTCAGCTGACCGGAGACCCCAGGCCGACGTGCGGTCTGGCCACAGAGATAGCCGGCGAGGAATTCACCTGCCTCTATGAAACAGGAGACCGTGACTGGTATCTCAAAGCTCCCCCCAGGGCACGGCCTGCCATGCGCGCCGAGCCGCCTGAGCTACCCGGTGAATTCGGCAGGCAGCCCTCGCTGAGACGCAGGCTGCTGGGTGTGTCGCCGTCGACCATTGAGGGCAGGGAGATCAGGGCCGATTCGCTCTTTACGCATGTCACCCACGACAGCATGGAGTTGGGCCAGGCCATCCACGAACTCTTCGAGAAGGTGTCCTGGCTGGAGGAGGTGGACATCGAAGAGCTGATCCAGCAGTGGCGGGAGACCTCTCGTGTCTCCGAGGAGGTAAGGCGAAGGGCCTTCGAGCAGTTCCGCCGGGCGGTTGTCTCCGCTGAGGTTAGGGAAGCTCTATCCAGACCGGAGGGCAACGTTGACTTATGGCGTGAGAAGCATTTCGAGATCGTGCTTGAAGACCAGTGGATAACCGGCGTCTTCGACCGGGTCACCATTATGCAGGACCCGGGTGGCAGGCCGTTACAGTCCACGATACTAGATTTCAAAAGCAACGAGATCGCGAATGAGACCGAGCTTGCCAGCACCGCCGAGTACTATCGCCCGCAACTCCGGCTTTACGGCCGGGCCCTTTCCCGCATGCTGCAGATCGATCCTTCACAGGTCAAGCTCCAGCTGCTGTTCACCCATGCAGGCAAGGTGTGCACGCTGTGACGCCGGCCAGGGGCGCAGAGTTAACGGCGAGGTCGCGAGATGCCCAATCAGCTATACGTATGCATCTGGAGGAGGACTGCCGGATTGCGGTGCAAGAGTCGTCGCAGGCCTGATCGGCATGGTGTCCCCGGGCGTCGTGGGAAAACGATGGCCAGGGAGGCGACAAGACGGAGACTACGCTTCCGCGTTTAACCCTCAGCTAGTGGTCACGGAATAGGTTTGCAGATATAGACTCCTGCCGTCCTCAAAGAACCGGCGAGAAAGGGTGACCTTCCCGTTCAAAATCAGGGAGATACTCCTCTGCCGCACCCATTTCCTGCACCCAGCCGTTTTCTATTCCCAGGTCAGTCAGTAGCTGCAGAACCGTTTCATGCTCAGCAACGGTGATCCTCCGGGAAAGCAGTGGTATTCGCGCTGCCCGGTGCATCGGCATGTATTGAGACATTATGCTAACCGTCACCGTGGCAGAAAGCTCCCGAACAAGCCAGGTTAGCGATTCCTCACTGCCTGCCAGGCCGTTGGGCAGAATAAGATGACGCACTATCAGTCCTTTTCGTGCCAGGCCGGATTCATCCACCACCAGGTCTGCAACCTGTCGGTGCATCTCCTTGATAGCCTGACGAGCCCGCGCCACATAATCCGGCGCGTGCGAGAACTTCTTAGCCCACCTGTCAGAGGCATATCTCAAATCAGGCAGGTAGATGCTTATTACACCGTCAAGCTCTTTCAGAGAAGCGATAGAATCATAGCCACTGCTGTTGTATACCAGCGGCACTCGAAGCCTCATGGGCACCGCTTCCACAACTGCCCGCAGGAGCTGAGGCACAAAATGGGATGGTGAGACGAAGTTGATATTGTGGCAGCCCAGTTCATCCTGAAGATAGAGCATCCTTTCAGCCAGGGTGTGGCAGTCCATTTCCTTTGACTTCTGCTTCTCCCAGTCCTGGCTTATCTGGTGGTTCTGACAATAAACGCATCTCATATTACAGTTGCCAAAGAAGACGGTCCCTGACCCTCCGGTTCCTGAAATAGCCGGCTCCTCCCCATGATGAGCACAGACCGCCCAAACTATGGGGAGGCGCCCTGAATGGCAATAGCCGGGTTCGTCCTGCAATCTATTGGTCCCGCACTCCCTGGGGCAGATGTCGCAGGCGGCTAACCTGGCCTCAAGTGCTTGTGTACGACGCTCCAGTTCGCCGGAGTGGTATAGCGTAACGTATCCTGGTTCCATAGACGCTAAGAGCACAGTGAGTGAACGTGGCACCACTCACCGATTTACACTTTAGACGGCTGCCGTGGTGCTGTCAACTTTCCGCCCACCGCGATATTCCGCAGACATGAGAACCTGCCTTGTGGTAGGCCCGCGTGATATGATGTCCCTGGATTTCTAATATGGGCACAGCTATGTCTCCGGAGATGCCGACAACGGCTGCTGGTATGGGCACAGGACCGCTTATGCAGCTACCGGGGATCAGGGAATGCCACGAATATACACCGGCCAATCAGACCAGCCAATGCCGGGAGGCCAGTCTAGCAGAACAAAAGGCAGAGACAGCAGGATAAGCAAAGTAGCGTAAACCGCAAACGTGGCCAGAAGCTCCTTTCCCGTTTCCGGCCGGTCCTTCTTAAGCAGAAGTCTTAGCGGGGATGTCACTAAAGCAGCAGCAGATTTCGGAATGGGAAACATGAATGGAGCACTGGCTGTATACTGCAAATACGCCTCGCTATCATCTTTTCTCATTCTGTTCTCCTCGGCCAGGGCGATGCAGATGATGACCAGTGACGTTAGTAGCCAGGGCAAGCTTGCTCCCGGATTCGTGCCGCCCATCGGGACCGGCTGTTGGGCGGCGATGAGCATTACCCCGTAGCTCCACATAATGAAGCCCAGATACTGGGGATGTCGCGTATGCTTGTATATCCAGAAATCGACTGTCTTTCTTCTCTGTGCTTTGCCGTAGAACCAGGTAATAGTCCCCAGAACAAATATGAAGAGACCGAGTCCTACAGCGACCCACGCTATAACCATCCTGACATCCAAGCCCGCAAGCCAGAATGGGTAGACCAGAGCCATATACGGCAGGTAGCTGATATCTCCGAAGTTCATCAGGTTTACGCCTGGGTCCCAGAAGGGGACAAACGGAATTCTCAATATACCCAGACCGGCAAGGAAGAACATGGAAGCAAAGAAATAACCAAAAGTGGGCAAGAAAAAGGCAAAGGAACCGAAGACAGATAGCTTCCTCTTACCCGTCACAAAGCCGGCCACTATCAGGACGGCTATTACCACAAGGCAGGCATAACCGATAGGGCGGGCAACTCTCATAAACTCGGCTACTCGCTCCGGTTCTATTACCGGATGAATATCAGGGAAGTACCTGGACAGCCAATTGCCGAGTATGACCGGGAGTTGCAGCGTGGCAAAAGCCAGTGCCACAGTGAAGACTACTGCCAGCAGAGAAATAACCCCTAGAAGTCCGGTTCTCGAACGTGTAAGTCCCATTGCTTTCCTCGCGGTACAGGCCGATTCCCTTTAACGCCAGACCGTCTCCGGCGGTTCTATCGGTACGGGCTCGCTATTGGCATCCAACGATGAGATCTCAAAAGCGTATGATGGCTCCAGCTCGTCGAACCGGTGGCGGAGGTCGATCTTCGCCCAGTCGTGTGGGGGTACCATTATGTGCCACTCTATGTGAACCTCCCATTCCTCCGAGAAGAAGAGATAGTGAGATACAACTAACCATTCAGGGCTAACCATAGTGCCATCCCATTCTGTATCACCTGTGATTCCAAGTTCAGGATGATTCGCTGCCAGCCATGAGACAAAGCTATCCAGCAACTCCCCTGCATATTCCTGCCTATCGTCTTCGCCTTCTATCACGTCGAAGCTCACAATCTTCTTGTCGGTGGAACCACCTCGATTTCCGGTGATAGTCACCTTGATGGTCTTGCCGGTACTTGCCTGTGCCGGTATGACAACCACCTCGGCAACCTGTCCCTCAACTATATCCTGCTGATAGATGACCACTTCTGCGCCGGGAGCCTGCGCCGATATGGTTACAGGAAGTTGACCCTCTTGCCCTTCATCGGCGATCGTGACAAGGAATACGCAGTGCTGTCCGGCGATAGAGTGTCCGTTCAACTGCTCGGGTATCACATTAATGCTAAATGCTGGCTGCTCACAAGCCATGACTCCTATCGCTATGAGAACTATAATACAACCTGCGATGATTCCTGCCAGCTTTTTGTTGCTCATTTCATCCTCCTGCTACCAATACAACGCGGAATGCTGAAAACGGTTGCACCGTTCCGCTTCACCTGGTCTCTCCACTGCCCGATTGTGGGGACGAAGTACCTGATTCGTAGCAGGCCTGATTGGTATGGTGCCTCTGGAATTCCGGAAATACCCTTCTTTCCAGTATGCGGTGGTCCATTTTACCGGAACCGACTCACACTCAGGAAGAGATTAGACTCTCGCTACTCCTTCCTACAAAAAGCCGATACCATATTCGCGCAGACTCGCGGCTT
>JAUWOB010000116.1 GCA_030612345.1 Dehalococcoidia bacterium
TGGCTGGGGTGGCGACGCCTGCTGGGACAAGTATCGGAGCCCAGGACGGCATATGCCAGGATAGGCTACCTTGCAGCACTAAGCGGGCTGGGTCCAGGCAGGAGCTTGACGCCTTACGAGTATGGGCGCCTGTTGGGGGTAGCCGTGCCGGACATGTCAGCAGACCTTGACACAGTAGTGGACACCTATGTGCGTGCTTGTTATGGTCGCTGCAATCTGACGCGCGGTGACCTGTCACGCGTCGCAGAGGCATGGCCGCGGGTGCGCAACGGATTGCTGCGCCGAGCCATGTCCGGCCTCTTGCCGCGCAGATTCTGGTGAAGAGAGACAGAATGCGGACACGCCTGCTCTGTCAGGCCTCAGGTCCCATACAGCCAAACCGATCGTCTCGAGCCTCGCACTGGCAGTGTGCGTAGCTCTGACTGCCACGGTCGGTGTGTTTCTAGTCTCAGCCCCGGTCAACCCAGCCAGTCGCCTGACCACCGGGCACCGCTACGTGCCCTACCACATCTTCAACAATTCGGTGCGTCTCCACACGCTTCATTCGGGCTGAAGGAGTGACAATCACACGGTGCGCCATCACCGGCACCGCCAACTCCTTTACATCGTCCGGTATAACATAGTCACGCCCCCGCAGCAGCGCAAGCGCCTGAGAGGAACGGAACAGAGCCAGGCCTGCTCGGGGCGAGGCGCCCAGGGCAGCGTCGTCGTGTGTTCTGGTGGCCTGGACCAGTGAAACTATGTATCGCTTCACCTGATCGTGCACGAAAATCGCTTTAACAGCTTCCTGTGCTTCCTTCACTTCGTCTGCACTCGCGACAGCGCTAAGACTCTCAATGGGATGCTGCAGGCGCTGGCTATCTATGATGGATATCTCATCAACGAAGGAGGGGTAGCCCAGTTGTATGCGGATCATAAACCGGTCAAGCTGGGCCTCGGGCAGGGGGAAGATGCCTTCGTGCTCGATGGGGTTTTCGGTTGCCACTATCATGAAGGGACTCGCGATCTTATGCGTTATGCCGTCCACCGTGACCTGTCTTTCCTCCATCGCCTCCAAAAGAGCTGACTGGGTCTTGGGGGTGGCACGGTTGATCTCGTCTGCCAGTACGATCTGTCCCAATACGGGACCCGGGCGGAACTCGAACTCACGGGTCTGCTGATTAAATATGGACACGCCCGTGATGTCGCTGGGAAGCATGTCAGGGGTGAGCTGTATCCTCTTGAAGACACAGTCTATCGACCGCGCCAGGCTCTTGCCCAGCACGGTCTTACCCACTCCAGGCACGTCCTCTATGAGGACGTGCCCGTGGCTCAGGAGCGCTATGACTGCCAGTTCTACTGCCTGCGCCTTGCCGATGATGACCTTCTGTATGTTGTCGATAATCCTGTCGGCAATATCCTGTGCCTGAGATTGATCCACTGGAGGCCTCCGATGCTTGTGTCGCAGTCTGACATTCTCCGCCAGCAGGCGCGGCCTGTGCGGATGGATGTCTGAGTGCCCATTGTAACACAGCCCATTGAAGGTGTACAAAAAGCTCAGCCTGTAAGAGCGTTAGCACACCTGGAGAACACGCGGCTCAGGGGCATGGGACAACTTGTAAGGAGTCATGGACGCCGAGGTGCGCTAAGGCAGGCTAGCTTATCCTGCCGAACTCTTTCTCCAGCCGATGCGAACTTAGATGAATCATGGTGGACCTGCCATGGGGGCACGTGCGAGGTTGTCTCGTTTGTTCTAGCTGCTTTATCAACTCCCGCATCTCCTCATTGCTTAGGTGCTGGCCCGCCCTGATAGAGCCATGACAGGCTAAAGATTGGGCTATCTTGTCCTCCCAACGATCGGGGCTCTCTTTGTTGACAAGGGTGTCAAGAAGCATCGCTATTATCTCGGCAATGTCTGCCCTGGCCATTATGGCCGGGATGGCGCGTATGAGATAGCTCTTGTTCCCAAAAGGCTCAATCGTGAAGCCAAATTCAGTCAGCAACTCCGTATTAGATCTCAGGGTTTCTTCTTCTCTGGGGCTTAACTCCATTGTTATCGGCTCGAGTAATCCCTGGATTTCAACTTCCTTCCGTGACTTCTGCTCGAGGATCCGATCATAGAGTATGCGCTCATGGGCAGCGTGCTGGTCGATGAGGTAGAGTCCATCAGGTCCCTCGGCGATGACATAGGTGCTGGCTAGCTGTCCCAGTATCCTCAGAACGGGCAATTCCATGGCTGGCAACTGCGCAACGGCAAAGGCCGGCTCATTATCCATTATCATGTGTGGGCTCTGCCATCGCCCTGAACCAGGTGAGAAGGGCGCAGCTTTCGGTCTAGCGGCCATAGGTGTCCTGGCCAATGTCTCCTCTATCGCTTTACGCACGTCACCGAACACGGTCTGTTCGTGGCAGAACTTCACCTGTGCTTTGGCGGGATGGATGTTAATATCAAGCTCTTGAGCGGGCAACGAGACGTTGATTACGGCAATGGGATGCTGGCCGTCGCTGAGTAAGCCGCGATAGGCTTCCTCGGTGGCCCGAGCTAGCAAGGGACTGCGCACCCACCTTCGATTGACGAAGAAGCTGAGATAGTTGCGAGTAGAGCGGGCTGAGGCGGGTGGGCTTATCAGGCCGGTGACTTCAGCCAGCCCATCCCTCCGCTCTACCTTGAGCATTCTTTGAGCTAGCTCTGGACCATATATCTCGCTTACGATCTCGCGTAAATCACCGTTGCCTGTGGTGCGCAGGCTCAGGCGCCCATCCAGAAGCAGGCTGAACCTGACCTCGGGGAAAGCAAGGGCATACTGGCTCAGCAAATGAGCAATGTGGCCATTTTCCGTGCTGGTTGACTTGAGAAACTTGAGCCGGGCCGGGAAGTGGCGAAACAACCGACTGACGGTGACAGTAGTGCCTGGAGGCCTTGCTCGGCCTTCTCTGCGAACTACCTCGCCCTTTCTCAAACATATATAGTTGCCGGCTGAATCTGAAGACGTTTGGGTGAGGATCTCAACATCGGCTACAGCGGCGATGCTGGGGAGTGCTTCCCCCCGAAAGCCAAGGCTTAAGATTCTACCCAGGTCTTCCAGATCACTCATCTTGCTGGTGGCGTACCTGTGAAAGGCAAGCTCTAGCTCCGAGGAAGGGATGCCCGCTCCGTCATCGCTCACCTTGATTAGCTCTACTCCACCGCTGCGCGCTTCAACAGCGATCTGAGTGGCGGCAGCATCGAGGGAATTCTCTATCAGTTCCTTGACCACCGACGCCGGCCTCTCAACGACCTCCCCGGCAGCGATCTTGGAGACTACTTCACTCGGTAGAACCCTAATCGCCATCTGGATATCATTCTACACGGTTTCGTGTATTGTGTCAATAGTCTATGCGGGAGGGTCGACATGTCTCTCGATCTTCTCCAGAGGTGCCAGGCTGGCCAGGAGCTTCTTAACCCCCGCCCCTTCAAAAACCACGGTCAACTCCTGGTCGTCCCTGGCGGGGATGCAGTTCATCACAATCCCGGAACCGAACTTGCTGTGGCGGACATGGGCACCGACCTTGAGTGCTAAGGCGCCGGTGGGCCGATACACAGTCTGGGGTTCCTGAATATAGCCGGGGCCAAGTACAGGAGCCGGACTCTCCGCATAAGGTCCACCCAGGCTTA
>JAUWOB010000068.1 GCA_030612345.1 Dehalococcoidia bacterium
TTTTCACGCTCATCCAAGAGGACAACAGCGTACGATCGGCGGCGGACCGCCTCCGTCAATTGGCCGCCCTCCTCGTACCCGACGTAGCCCGGAGGCGAACCGATCAACCTGGATACCGTGTGCTTTTCCATGTACTCGGACATGTCCAGTCTGACCATGGTATCTTCGTCGTCAAAGAGAAACTCGGCCAGAGCGCGGGCCAGTTCGGTCTTGCCCACCCCGGTGGGCCCCAGGAAGATAAAACTGCCGATGGGGCGTTTCGGGTCCTTGAGTCCGGCCCGGCTACGTTTGATTGCCTCGGAGACGGCAGCCACTGCCTCCTCCTGGTCTACTATCCGCCGGTGAATCCTCTCCTCCATGTGGACCAGCTTATCTGTCTCTGTTTCCATCATGCGGGAAACAGGTATGCCCGTCCACTGGGCAACCAATTCAGCGATGTTCTCTTCATCTACAACGCCATCTATTCTCTCATCTTGTTGCCACTGCAGCTTGGCTTCATTGTACTCCCGTTCCAGCCGCAGCCTTTCCGCCTTTAGTTCGGCGGCCTTCTGATAGTCTTGCCGCTGCGAAGCAGCATCTTCCTCATCACGCAAGTGCTTAATCTTGCCTTCCAACGCTCTAACTCCCTCGGGAGCACTTTCCATGTCGATGCGTAGCTTGCTGGCTGCTTCATCAATCAGGTCGATTGCCTTGTCGGGCAAGAACCTGTCAGAGATGTATCTCTGGCTCAGCTTGGCGGCAGCTACCAGTGCAGAATCGTCGATTTTTATCTTGTGGTGTTTTTCATATCTGGGGCGCAGTCCCCGCAGCATCTCGATGGTCGCTTCCACACTGGGCTCATCGAGGTAAACAGGCTGAAAACGCCTCTCCAGGGCCTTGTCCTTCTCTATGTGCTTGCGGTAGTCATCCAGTGTAGTAGCTCCGATGCATTGTATTTCGCCGCGGGCCAGTGCTGGCTTGAGCATATTGCTGGCGTCGATCGCTCCTTCGGCAGCTCCGGCTCCCACCACGGTATGGAGTTCATCGATGAACATGATAACCTCACCGGCCGCCTGACGTACTTCGTCCAAGACTGCCTTCAGTCGTTCCTCAAACTCCCCGCGGAACTTGCTGCCAGCCACCAGTGCTCCCATGTCTAAAGCTACGACCTTCTTCCCCTTCAAGGAGTTGGGGACATCTTCAGCGGTGATCTTCTGAGCTAATCCTTCAGCAATGGCCGTCTTGCCCACGCCGGCGTCGCCTATAATCACGGGATTATTCTTTGTGCGCCGGGAGAGTATCTGCGTCACCCGCTTAATCTCGTTGTCCCGCCCGATTACGGGGTCGAGTTTGCCCTGACGGGCTAACTCGGTGAAGTCACGCCCGTATTTCTGCAGGGAGCGGTATTTGCTTTCCGCCTGGCGGTCGGTGACGCGATGACCACCCCGGATCTTCTGCAGGGCCTGGTAGATCTTCTCCTGGCTGATGCCAGACTCGCCTAGAATCGCGGCAGCTTCGCCTTTGGTCTCGGCAGCGATGGCAATGAGCAAATGCTCGGTGCTGACGAATTCATCCTTCAGCCTGTCGGCTTCACGATTGGCATTCTCCAGAAGGGCTGAGGTCCGGGGTGTAGCATAGATTTGCCCTGCCTCGTAAGTTATCTTGGGAAAGCGGTCAAGCGTGGCCTCCACCTTCCTCTTGACGCCTTCGACATCCACACGTAGCTCGCGCAATATCTCCTGCGTTATGCCCTTTTCCTGCTCCAGCAAGGCCAATAGGACATGCTCCACATCCCATTGGTTATGACGGTAGCGACGGACCATCTCCTGTGAGGCCGCCAGGACTTCCTGTGCCTGTTCGGTAAATCTGTCCGGTCTCAATCCTCTATACCTCCTTCCATTCTGCGCCTTCGATCGTGTCTTCCACCTCAGCCTGGGCAATCTGCTCAACTCTGCTCTCCATCTCCTCAAGCTGGCGCCGCATCTCATTCATCCTCTCCATCAATTTCAATGCCACCTCCACCCCGGCCACATTCACCCCGCAATCGCTCATCAACGTCTTGATATACCGCAGCCGCTCAATATCGTCCGCGGAATAGAGACGGATGTTGCCGCTTGAGCGCTCTGGCTGTACCAGTCCCAGTCTTTCATAGTAACGCAATGTGTGAGCTTCAATGCCCACTATCCTGGCGGCTACGCTTATTACATAGCGTGATTTTGATTCCCAGTACAGCGTCATCTCGCCTCACTTTCTGTGGGCCGCAGCGACCGCAATCTCTCGAATAGCTTCTTCTCCTCCTCAGTCAGATTGGTGGGTAGAACCACTCTTGCCCTGGCGAACATGTTGCCGTAGTTGGCATTGCCCAGCACCGGCATGCCTTTCCCGGCCAGGCGGAAGCCCTTGCCGTTCTGTGTTTCGCGCGGGATTTTGAGAGATAGACTGCCATCCAGCGTCGGCACTCTGACCTCACCGCCCAGCATGGCAGTGACTAGAGGGACTGGCACTTCAGTGTAAATGTCATCTCCTTTGCGCTCAAACATGCTGTGGGGCAGGACCTTGACGACAAGATACAGGTCTCCTTTGCTACCACCAGCACGGCCAGGGCCGCCTTCCCCTGCTATGCGGATTCTGGAGCCATCTTTAACTCCGGCTGGAATCTTGACCTCCAGGCGCCTTGGGGCTGCTTTCTCACCAGCGCCATTGCAGATAGTACATACTCGATTGCCTACTCTGCCCGTGCCTGTACAGGCCACACATGGCTCAGCAGTCTGAAGCTGAATGACTCGCTTAGAGCCATGGTAAGCTTCTTCAAGGCTTATCTCAATGGCGGATTCGGCATCCTGACCTCGTTGTGGCCCACGCCTCATCCTCGGGCCTGCGGCAGAATCGCCGAACAGGCTTGAGAGAATGTCGCCGAAGCCATCGGTATCACCGTATTCGAAGGTTGTGCCGCCTCTGCCGAAATCCCACCTGACTCTCTCCTGTCCGCCTGACTTGGCGAACTGGTCGGCGTATTCCCACTGGTCCCCATATTGATCGTACTTCTTGCGTTTTTCCGGAGCGGAGAGGACCTGATAGGCCGCATTCATCTCCTTAAATCTGGCCTCAGCCGCTTTGTCGTCGGGGTTGAGGTCAGGATGGTGCTTACGAGCCAGACGACGGTAGGCCTGCTTGATCTCCTTTTGGGAAGCATCTCTGCTTACGCCCAGAACCTGATAATAGTCCTTGCCTTTCATCTCTCCATAGCCCCACGTGCATTATAAATTTGTTCAGCAATCTTGTCAAATATCATCATGCCACTAACGAAGATGCTTGACGAAAGTGTTCAGCTTTCCTGTAATAATGGTTGAGCTGAGAGTGGGGCTCAAGAGAACGAAGAAAGGAGGTTAGAAGAACGGCTATAGAAAGACGGTATCCTTTCACTGATCTTATGAGTCTGAGACAGGCAATGGATAGGTTATTCGAGGACAGTTTCGTCCGGCCTTCTCGGGGTCTGGCCGGCCCCGGTGAGGCAGGAGGGCTGGTCCTGGACGTCTACCAGACGCCCAATGAGATAGTGGTCAAGGCGGCTCTGCCGGGATTGAAGCCGGAGGACGTGAACATCGACATCACCGGCGACACCCTGACCATCAGGGGGGGAGACAAAGGCGGAACAGGAGATCAAGAGAGAAGACTATCTGTATCGGGAGAGACGGTATGATACCTTCTCCCGGAGCGTGATCCTTCCCAGCGGGCTTAAGTCGGATAAGGCCGAGGCAACAATGGAAGATGGCGTTCTCACGCTCACTATACCCAAGGCTGAAGAAGTAAGGCCCAAAGCGATTAGCGTCAAAGCTAAAGAGAAGAAATGACTATAACTGGGCCCCACTCTCAGACTTCAGTAAATCGATGAACTGCCTTAAGATCTGTGCGGTAGCCCCCCAGATGATATGGCCCTCATATTCATAGGCATAGTGATCCGGCCTGACACTGGCTTCGTCCATCAAGAATGAGAGAGGCACCGAGAAGGTTTCCTTGACTTCCTCACCTCTGGTCCTCAGAGTGTAAGGATGTCGAATGAGGGCGACAAAAGGCGAAATGAGATAGTTGCTGGTGAGGGTTATGCTATCGTCAAGCTCCCCCAGGATTTCGATCTCTTCAGCCCTCAAACCCAACTCCTCTTCAGTCTCCCTGAGGGCGGTCTGGAGCAAGCTAGAATCAGACGCCTCCTGGGTCCCACCGGGGAAGCAGACCTGGCCCTTGTGGTGGTTGACCTCGTCACTCCTGACGGCGAAGAGTACATGATATTGCCCCCGTTCATAGAAAAGAGGCATCAGCACCGCTGCAGCCTTAAGGTTCTCGTCGGTGATTGTGTTCTTCTTGCGGCGACGGAGCATCGTCTCAATCTGCTGTTTCACTGCACCGCAATTATATCACCTCTTGAGATGCCAAATGCCTCGGTTCGGTATCTGAAAGTTGTCGCGTAGGCGTCCAGGAGTTATACTTATGGGTTATGGCGATAAAACAAGACTACTATGAAGTGCTGGGCGTGCCTCGAGACGCTGATGACGATGAGATCAAGAGGGCGTTTCGCAAACTAGCTTTCCAGTACCATCCTGATCGCAATAGAGACCTGGGAGCCGAGGAGAAGTTCAAGGAGATAAACGAGGCCTACCAGGTTCTCTCCGACCATGAGAAAAGGAGTCGGTATGATCGCTATGGCCGGGTAGATATTGAGGGAGGCTTTGCCGATTTCGGCTTTGGTGGACTGGGGGAGATCTTTGAGTCCTTCTTCGGCGGGTTTGGCACCCCCTTCACCCAGACTGCGCAGCGTGTTCCCCAGACTGGGGACAGCTTGCAGAGTCACCTCACTCTTACCTTTCAGGAGGCCGTCTTCGGCTGCCGTAAGGAAGTTGAAATACAACGCGTCGAGTTCTGTCCCGCATGCCGCGGCACCGGCAGCGAACCGGGGACAAATCCCGAAACCTGCCCCGATTGTCACGGTACAGGGCAGATGAAGAGGCTTCAGCAAAGCATTTTTGGCCGCTTCGCTCATGTCACTACCTGTTCTCACTGTGCAGGTAGCGGCGCTGTAATAAGAAACCCCTGTTCCCAGTGCCAGGGCAGGGGCAAAATAAGGGCGAAGCGCAAGACAATGGTCGAGATTCCGGCTGGTGTGGATGATGGAAATCGACTACGCATGGACCGAGAGGGGAGCGCCGGCTTGTACGGCGGCCCCCCGGGCGACCTCTATGTCGCTCTCTCAGTAGAGCCACACAATCTGTTTAGTAGAGATGGGAGCGACGTTCTCTACGAGTTGCCCATCAATTTTGCTCAAGCTGCTTTGGGCGATGAGGTGAGCGTGCCATCTTTAGACGGAAAGGTAGAGCTGAAGATACCGCCCGGCACTCAAGACGGGAGGACCTTTCGCTTCAAGGGCAAGGGGATTCCTCATGTGGGCAGCAAGGGAAGAGGAGACCTGGTGATCAAGCTGAGCATAACAACCCCGCAGCGTCTGGACAAGAACCTGCGTCGCCTATTTGAAGAACTGGCCAGGACACTGCCTCGGACCGAACCCCCCATAGACGTGTGGTCGGGCGGCTAGTGATGGCTTGCTGCCAATTCGCTGAACTGGATCGATGCCCGGCTCAAGGGCAGGCCTTCATGAAGGATGCCGTAGACAAGGTTGATGACGGGCAATTCGAGCCCCCGGCTCTTGGCTAACCGATGTACCGCCACAGTGGTGGCTACTCCCTCGGCAACGTGTGGCATAGA
>JAUWOB010000062.1 GCA_030612345.1 Dehalococcoidia bacterium
CCTTATAAGCCAGCATGCCGGCACGGTAACCGCTCTCAACATGCGCTCCATCCCACTTGGTATACATCAGCTCCTCGCCTGAACTCACAGCGATTTGCAGTGCCTTCACATACACGGGGTCCGGCCGGAACTTCTCGGCCATGTCAGCCCTGGTTACGATGGCGGCCGCCGCGCCATCACTGACTCCGCAGCAATCAAAGAGCCCCAGCGGCCAGGCAATGATAGGCGCATTCAGTATCTGTTCTTCAGTCACTTCGCGGCGTAAATGCGCCTTAGGGTTGCGGGCTCCGTTATAGTGGCTCTTGGCCGACACTTTGGCCAGCATTCTCTTGCCTTCCTCCGGACTGAGACCATAGACAGAAAAATACCTGGTCGCCATCATGGCAAAAGCACCGGGGGCGGTCAGCTTGGGCATGATGAGCGCGCTCTTCGTGCCCATGAGACCCGGGCCCCCCGGCAGCCCACCATATCCCGTATCCTTGAGTTTCTCTACGCCCAGGGCAAGGGCAATGTCACAAGCCCCTGAAGCTACACCGTAGCACGCACCCCTGAAAGCCTCTGTGGCAGTGGCGCAGAAGTTTTCCGTCCTGGTAACCGGAATAAAGGGCAACTTTAAGGCCAGGGCCAAAGGCGTAGCCCCTTTGCCTACGCTCTGTTCCTCAAAATGCACGCCGAACCAGGCCGCATTGATGTCCTTCTTTTCCAGACCGGCGTCCCCGACACATTCCTGAAAAGCCTCTACCATAAGGTCATCTGCACTCTTGTCCCAGAGCTCTCCGAACTTAGTGCAACCCATGCCTATAATAGCGACCTTGTCTTTAATACCTTCTGCCATTTTTGCTTCCTCCGTACGCTTTATTGCCGTTTGCTCCGGTCAAGCACCGATAGGAGTTGCCTTCCATGAATATCCGTGAACACCGGTGGGCTCATCAACATACCGTCTGCGGAAGGTCATCTCGACCGGCATGCCTACTTTCACAGAGTCCATGTCACAATCGGTAAAATCGAACCAGTATCTACCACCGCCATCGAAGTCCACCAGGCCATACAGTGAGGGCGGGTCCATACTCGCAGCCAGGTTATCGCCGGTATAGGTGAATATGACTCCCTTCTTATCCGAGAAACGGTAGTCTTCCATCTGGTCGACGGCTCCACAGTCCGGGTTCACACATACTCTCTGATATGGATACTGCGGTGTGCCGCATCTCTGGCACTTCGAGCCACAGAGGGACAGGACTACTTTCCGCTCCCTGAACAAGGCCGACATCGGCGTGCGAATGTTCATCTCGCCGCGCATGCCCAGGTCCACCGGCGTCAGATTTCTGAAGGCAAGATACTTCTCATAGCTGGCAAGCTCTTTCTTCGCGGCCAGGTGTTTCTTCACCGCCCTCCTCTCAGCTACATTGCTTATCTTCTCGGTGACCCGGAAGAACATTGCGTCGCTGCCGCTCCCGAAGCCAGCGACCAGGATCTTATCGCCTGGCTTGGCCTCCTCCAGTGCCGCTACCAACATCATCAGAGGTGAAGCTGCGCCGGTATCACCAACCGTGCTCAGCAATGTATCCTGAAGCTGAGCAGGGTCAGCACCCAGCCGCTTGGCTATGGCTCCATGTTCCCGTGCATACAGGCCGGGATATGCTATCTTGGCAAAGTCCTTGATGTCGAGGTTGTATTTTTTCAGCAGGCCTGAGATCACCTCCGGAACGAACTGGCGATAGCCGGAATCGCGGATGAAGCGGTCCTCCCAGGCATGCTCGAACTTCTCTCCACTGGCTCTCCAGCGGTCGGGAAAATCGTAGGAAACAGAATACGCGCCTTCGAAAGAGGCAATGACATCATCGCTGCCCACAAGAAGTGACGCCGCCCCATCACCGTAGAGATACTCTTGAGGACTGCCCGGCTTGCTCAAACGACAATCAGAGGCACAGACGAGGATATTGCCGCACATCTCTCCCCTTACGGCGTCAAAGGCGGAAAGCAGTGCCGTAGTTCCTGACCCCGTAGAGCCTGTGAAATCAGCAGTCCTAATTCTGGAGGGCAAATCAAGGGCAGTAGCTACCAGAGCCGAATTCTGCCTTAACACATAAGGCTGACTGGTGGCGGCAAGATAGAGGCCATCGACTATCTCCCGTTTCATACCGCCCAGGCAATCGGTTCCTGCGGCTACTGCCATAGTGAGGGCATCCTCATCATGATTGGCGACCGCGTTCTCACCGGGTGGCGGAAACGTCCCCAGAAAGCCAACAGCCATGAAGAGAGTGTTGTGATTCATGCGATACCGGGGGATATAAGCTCCGTAAGACCTGATGCCGACCATTAGTGAACCTCCTGACACAAGCTTTGTGGACCGAGAGACTATGGCATAGAAACTGCCTCATGTCAAACCCTGACAGTCTTGAAACTACACTGTTAATCAGAGCGCCTTCATAGCTGTCCATAACCTCTGCAGCGGGTTTCACCGTCACAACGTCGTCCTCATGAACACCGGTAAAAGCGAGTCTTTTGATACTTGACGGGCCATTGCCTGAGCTGTACTATCCACTCAAGAGCAGTTGAGCTTGCAGCTCACTGACCAGCACATATGGCGGAATTGTGAACCATGCGAGGTGATCGATGAACATCGGCCAGGGAATAGAGGACAGCATCAAAAGGTTCGGCGAATACGAGAGCATGTATTTCGAAGGAAGATGGTACACAAATGTCGAGATGAACGAAAGCGCCAACCGGTTGGGTAATGCGCTTAAAGAACTGGGCATAAAGAAAGGAGACCGGGTAGGGGTACAGATGCCTAACAGCCCGGAAGTGCTTTCTGCGTTTCCCGCCATATATAAGATAGGCGCCGTTGTCGTGCCCCTGAATCCCCTGCTGCGACCTGACCAGGCCGCCTATATATACCGCGACTCCGGAGCCAAAGCTATCCTGACTAGCTCGGATTTCGTGGACCGGGTTCTTGAGGCGCAAAAGCAAACTCCGAGCCTGCAACACGTCATCCTCACAGACGGCGCCGACATTCCTGGAACCGTCTCATACCGTAACATTATGTCAATGAGTTCCGACAAGCTGACGATTGAGCAGACCGACAATGACGATGTGGCCGCCCTGATATACACCGCCGGCACCACAGGGCCGCCCAAGGGCGTCATGCACACGCATTACTCACTTCATATCAACGCTCTGTTCTTCTACGAGTACATCCTGGTTCACCGCTCCGTGACCCTGCAGTTAAGCAGCCGCGCGTTTAACCCCAAAGCGCTCCGGGTTGAGCAGGTCAGCCAGCGGGTCTCGGGCGTGAATCGAGCCATGGTCAGCCTGGCAGTGCTGCCTCTATCGCACTCCTACGGCATTGCCTTCAGCAACACAGGCATGTTGGTGGGTGGGAAATCAATCGTACTACGCTGGTGGAATGTCGAAGAGGCACTGAAGGCCATTCAGGCATTCCGGGTAACTCAAATGGCTGCAGTTCCCACCATGTACATCCAGATGCTGGATTTTCCTGAGCTAGACAGGTACGACCTTAGTTCGCTTGAGGATTGCCAGTGCGGGGCCGCACCACTGCCCGTGGAGGTGGCCTTGAGGTGGAAGGAGAAGATGGGCGTGGATATTCGAGAAGGGTGGGGCCTGACCGAATCAGGCGCTATCACTACGGGGCAACCCGCTGACCTTACGCCCAGGTATGGCTCCATTGGCAGGTGCCTGCTGAAATGCAACACCATGAGAGTTTTCGATGAGAAAGGCCAGGAGCTTCCGCCGGGTCAGCAAGGTGAGATAGTAGTCAAGGGGCCTACGCTGATGAAAGGTTACTGGAACCTGCCTGAGGAAACGGCCCAAACCATCAAAGACGGCTGGCTCCATACGGGCGACATAGGTTATGTCGACGAGGACGGCTATTTCTACATCACCGCCCGCAAGAAGGATATCATCATCAGAGGCGGGGAAAACGTGTCGCCCGCAGAGATTGAGGAGGCCCTTCTACGGCATCCGGCAGTCGCGGAAGCAGGCGTGGTAGGGATGCCTGACGCCGTATACGGGGAGGAGATCAAGGCCTTCGTCGTCATGAAGCCGGGCAAACGGGTAAGTGAAGAGGAGTTGATCGCCTTCTGGAAGGAGCATTTGCCCACTTTCAAACTGCCGAAGCAGGTGCAGTTTATGGAATCCCTGCCCAGGAATCTTCTGGGCAAGGTACTGAGAGCGGAGTTACGCAAGCTCGGCTAGTATCTCAAACACGCCTTCGAGGACGATATCCTGGGAGGAGCGCCCGACCATGACTTTGAAAGCGCCCGGTTCCACGGTGAATCTCATATCCTGGTCATAGAAGCCGAGCGTTTCCACCGGCAGCTCGAATTGCACAGTTCCGGTCTCGCCGGGTTCCAGGGCAATTCTACGAAAACCCTTTAGCTCCTTAACAGGCCGGGTGACGCTGGCGAATATGTCATTTATGTAAAGTTGGACAACCTCCTCACCGGGCCTGTTGCCTGTGTTCCGCACATCGACCTGCACCGAAATCCTGGTGTGACCTCTAATCTGAGCGGGTTCTATCCTGAGATTGCTGAACTCGAAGCTTGTGTAGCTGAGCCCATAGCCAAATTCGAAAGCAGGACCGCTGCCTGTCTCAACATAGTCTCCCCACACCTGTGACCTGGCCCCGGAGGGCTTGTGTCCGTAATACACGGGGACCTGGCCCACCCTCTCAGGAATTGATATGGGCAATTTCCCGCCGGGGTTACAGTCACCGAAGAGCACATCTGCGATAGCATTGCCGGCCTCCTCGCCCGGCAGCCAGGCCTGGATGATGGCCGGTATTCCAAGCCTGGTCTTCGTGACCAGGAAATGCTGAACTCCGTTTGCGAAGTCCGCAATTCCTTCCGGCGGCAGGGCAGTGCCTACACCAGGCCTGCATGTATGGCCGATTCCATCTTTGACAAGAGCCCCGGCTTTTCGCGGAGAGAACCTCCCGTCCTCCAATACTTCGAAGCTCCAGACGGCACCCAGTTGTGCAATCTTCTCATCCAGCGTCATTTTCAGGATGAGATCCCTGGCTCTGGCTTCAACAGGTTGTGAGGCATCGCGGTAAATCTCCATTCCGGCGTCCCTTCTTCTATGGTTGTTTCAGCGCATCTCTGACCTAAGCCGCATCACGGCCAACGCGGTCTTCTCAGTATTATACAGTAGCTGCCACGTGCTGTGGCAATGGCAGCGTAGCCTGAACCACGGATAATCGCGGGACTGTGCGTCAGTCACCTCGATAAATGTGCCGTGTGCGGCTCAATACTACAAGGGCAACTGGCGGCCTCGGTGGTCTTCCCAGGACGTTTGCCGTGGCAGCCTGCGGGAATAGTATTTGCTGTAACCGGTCCGCACACTCCGCCGCACCATTGACAGGGGCAAGTATCTTCTACATAATGCGATGTCGAAGGGAGAGACGTGCCATCACCTGAACTGGAATTCGATAAGACGAAATGCGCCGCGTGCGAAACTATCAGTTGCCTTGTTAAGTGTCAGTACATGGATTTCAAGGACACGAATGAGGCAAAGAAAGAGTGGCAGAAGGTAATCAACAACCAGGACTCCATGGTTCTCAAGTCCTGCAACACATGTTATGCCTGCGAGGAATATTGCCCGTTCGGCAACCACCCGTTTTACTTGATTGTTGAGCGACAGGAGGAGAAAGGGATACTGCCGGCGCCGAGGCCGATCATCACAATGTGGATTAACCAGTGTCAGCCGGTAGGCAAATTCATAGTGGGGAGAGTTGAGGAAAGGGCACTATCGTACTGCTTCTTGCCCCACTTCAACACACTGGTCAAGGGGAAGCTCTTTGATGGCATTGCCTGGTCCGCAAGCTTCGGGCAGGAGTGTTTCTGTAATGCCGTTTACCTGCATTACGCAAAAGCATCAGTAATCAAGGATAGGCTGCCCGGGATAATCGAGAACATTAAGAACCAGGGGATCAAGGAGCTTGTGTGTCTCCATGACGAGTGTTACGGCACGTTCACCTCGCTGGCGTCCGCTTACGG
>JAUWOB010000104.1 GCA_030612345.1 Dehalococcoidia bacterium
TGTGCCATGGCTGCGGCATATGTGAGGAGATCTGCGAGTTCCAGGCCCCCAAGGTCATCACCAAGGATGGCAGAATGGTGTCCACCGTGAATGAAGCGCTGTGCAAGGGCTGTGGCGTCTGCGCTGCTGCCTGTCCCAGTGGAGCCATGTACATCAAGCATTTCACCCGTGACGAGATATCTACCATGATAAAGGCGTTGGCCGCAGTAGAAAATGGCTGAATTTGAACCTCGCATTATCGTTTTTGCCTGCAACTGGTGTACTTACGCCGCAGCAGATCTAGCTGGCACAAGCCGCATTCAGTACCCTCCCAATGTAAGAATCATAAGGGTTATGTGTAGCGGCATGGTGGCTCCGGAACACATTTCTCTGGCGCTTGAGAATGGCGCCGATGGCGTCTTGGTCGCCGGTTGTCATCCAGGCAACTGTCACTATATCTCGGGGAACTTGAAGGCGGAAGAAAGGTTTCGCATGGTCAGTGGCGTGGCCCATATCCTTGGCCTTGAGGACGAGAGGATAAGGCTTAAGTGGATAGCGGCATCTGAGGGGCCTATATTTGCCCAGACTATCAAAGATATGGTACGCGAACTTAAGGCCCTGGGTCCTTCACCCTTCCGCAAATCAGGGGAGAGGGGCTGGGGAAAAATCCCTCTGGCATTGGAGGACATTCTTCAGGATACTAAGGCCTACTACTGTCTGGAATGTAGCAAGTGCACCAGTATATGTCCTGTGGCCAAGTATGACCCAGCCTATTCGCCGCGAACCGTGATTGAAAACGCTGCGTTGGGGTTGAAAGGGGAGGGCATTCGTGATAAGAAGCTCTTCTCTTGCCTGGGCTGCTATTCCTGCTCTTTGAAGTGTCCCGGAGATGTTGACTATCCCGCTTTTGTTAGAAGGCTGAGGTCTCTGGCCTTCGATGGTGGCGAAAGCGGCTGTCCAGCGCATGGCGGCTTCTTACAATCCCTGGCCAGGCTCATGTCAAGGTCGCCTTACAAGCAGGAAAGATTGCAGTGGTTAACCGATGAGTACCGGATATCCGACCGCAGTGATGTCCTGTACTTCGTGGGCTGTAGCCCTTATCTGGAACCTGTCTTCGGGTATCTCGGGACGAGAACACTCGATATTACGAGGGCATGCTTGAAGATACTTAATCGTTTGGGAGTGGAGCCAATGTTACTTCCCGACGAAAAATGCTGCGGGCATGATGCGCTGTGGACTGGTGATACAGAGACCTTCCAGAGGCTGGCCGAACACAATACAAGGTTGATCCGAGAGTCGGGGGCAAAGAAAATCATATTCTCGTGTCCTGAGGGTTATCGGACATTGAAGCTGGACTATCCCGAGCACGGGTTTGAACTGGGCTGCGAGTTGCAGCACATATCCGAATTCGTAGCCGAGAAGATAGAAAAGGGGCAACTGAAGTTTAAGGAGCTGAGGAAGAAGGTGACTTATCAAGACTCGTGCCGGTTGGGCAGGCATCTGGGCATTTATGATGCGCCGAGGCGAGTACTTGCGGCCATTCCCGGGATAGAGCTAATCGAGATGGAGAAGAACAGAGAATACGCTCTTTGTTGCGGGACGAGTGCTTTTACCAACTGTGATGCGTATTCCCATGAGATGAGGGTCGGGCGCTTGCTCGAAGCAAAAGCCAGTGGTGCAGAAATACTGGTGACCAGCTGTCCCAAGTGCCAGATACACTTTGAGTGTGCCATGAACAACAAGGGTGAGGAGAAAGGCCCGGACATAGACATCGCGGTGATGGACTTAGCAAGCATTGTAGCGGATGCCTTGGAATAGTTAGTATCTTAGGCTCGAGAAGGAGAGTCCCGGAGGCTAGAATGTACAAAATAGTGAAGAAGGAGGTCCTGGTCCCTAACACGATTTATCTTAAAGCGGAAGCTCCTGAAATCGCCTGGAAAGCTAGGCCAGGGCAGTTTGTAATATTACGCGTGGATGAGGCAGGCGAGAGGTTTCCCCTATCTCTGGCTGGGTGGGATCAGGATGACGGGACGCTCGACATCCTCTTCCTTATCATGGGCAGGAGCACCATGAAGCTCTCCTCCCTTAAAGAGGGAGACTACATTATGGATATAGTCGGCCCCCTGGGCAGGCCTACCGAAATCGAGTCCTACGGCAATACTTTGTGTGTCTGTAGCACATTTGGCGTGGGACCCCTGATACCTCTGATAGCGGCTCTCAAGGAAAAGGGCAACAGGGTGGTTTCGATCATGGAGGCAAGAGACGAGGCCTTTCTATTCTGGGAGGATAGATTAAGGAGCATAAGCGATGAGACCCATATCGCTTTAGGAGACGGGAGCCGTGGGAAACACAGACTAGCCAGCGGGTTCGTCACAGAACACTTGAAATCCGGGCATAAGGTGGATAGGGTATTTGCCTATGGGCGTGTTTTCATGATGATGGAGTGCTCCAGGGCCACCAAGCCTTTTGGGGTCAAGACCATTGTCGGCCTCACGCCGATAATGGTTGATGGCACAGGCATGTGTGGCTGCTGCCGGGTTTCTGTGGGCGGCCAGACGCAGTTCACCTGTGTTGAGGGGCCCGAGTTCGATGGCCATTCAGTGGACTGGGAACTCCTCATCAAGCGCAAACGGGCTTACCTGAGAGAAGAGGCACAGGCATTTGACCTCTGGGAGCTTGGCAACCTGCGTCGGATGGCAGGATTGACCGAACTACCCGAGCGAACCTCCGTGGTGTGAAGATGGCTGAGAAAACAAAACTGGATCTTAATCGAGTGCCGATACCAAAGCAGGCTCCGGAAGAGAGGGCAAGGAATTTCGGCGAAGTAGCTCTGGGATATAGCGAGGAGCAGGCACTGCAGGAAGCCAGTCGTTGCATTGACTGCAAGAAACCTGGCTGCAAGGATGGTTGCCCGGTCAATGTAGACATTCCCGAATTCATAAGGGCCATGAAAGATGGCAATATGCCCGAGGCGGTAAGGATACTCAAGAACAAGAACAGCCTCCCCGGCATCTGCGGACGCGTTTGCCCGCAGGAAACACAGTGCGAGCTGCCCTGTAACCTGGCCAAAAAGGGTGCTCCCGTTGCCATCGGCAGGCTGGAGCGGTACGTGGCTGATTGGGAAATCGCTCATCCGGGAGTCATGGAACGAGGCGGGGAGGGGACGAACTGCAACGGCAGGAGGGTGGCGGTTGTTGGTTCCGGTCCGGCAGGGCTAACCTGTGCTGCTGACCTGGCCAAGCTGGGATATGGGGTTACTATGTTTGAGGCGCTTCATGTCGCCGGCGGCGTGCTGATGTACGGCATCCCTGAGTTTAGATTGCCCAAGACCATCGTTCAGGGTGAGGTTGATTATGTGCAATCACTCGGTGTGGAGATTAGGCCTAACCATGTCATCGGCAAAATAGCTACTGTAGATGAGCTTTTGGAGCAGGGCTTTGATGCGATTTTCTTAGCTCCCGGGGCTGGAGCCCCCATGTTCTTGGATATACCGGGGGAGAACCTGAGCGGCGTGTATTCTGCCAACGAGTTTCTTACCCGGACAAACCTGATGAAAGCATATCTCTTTCCCCAATATGATACTCCAATACAGGTGGGCAAAAGGGTGGCGGTTTTCGGCGCCGGCAATGTGGCTATGGATGCCTCCAGGTGTGCACTGAGACTTGGAGCAGAGTCAGTGCATATCATCTATCGGCGCTCCAGGACGGAGATGCCGGCCAGGCTTGAAGAGAGAGAAAATGCCGAAGAGGAAGGGATCATCTTCAAGCTTTTGACCAATCCGGTCAGGTTTCTCGGCGATGAGCAGGGTAGAGTCAGGGCAGTGGAGTTATATGAAACTGAACTAGGGGAGCCCGATGAAAGCGGCCGGCGCCGCCCCGTTCGCAAGCAGGGCTCGGAGTTCACGATTGAGATAGATACTGCGATCCCTGCACTGGGCACCAGGCCTAATCCGATTATTCCCTCAACAACCAAGGGACTCGAACTCACTAAGTGGGGCACCGTCCTGACCGATGAGGCCACCGGGAGGACGAGCAAGGAGGGAGTCTGGTGTGGAGGAGATATGGCTACGGGTGCAGCCACGGTCATCA
>JAUWOB010000042.1 GCA_030612345.1 Dehalococcoidia bacterium
TTATCGACTACGAGGTCAGCCAGCTGGACCAGGTCTTGAGGGCTTCTCTGGGCATAGCAGCCGGTGGCGATAATCAGAGCCCGGGGATTTGTTCGCCTGGCCAGCCTGAGCCAGTGGCGCGACTTGCGGTCGGCAACATGGGTAACTGTGCAGGTATTGGCTATATAGATATCTACGTCCTCACCGGGGGGCACAACCTGGAATCCGGCCTGGCTAAAACGATTGGCCAGAGATTCGGTCTCGGCCTGATTGAGCTTACACCCCAATGTATAGAACGCTACCCTCATTGATGCGGATTATATTTATTGCCTGGCAAGATGGTCAAATCATGTTCCATGTGTGGTGTTGCTGATCATGATGCCCTACTCGTCATTGCAGGGAGCCCTGATGAATCCCGATTTATCGGGACGCGGCGATCTCTAGAATCTGGAGGAGGGACGTGAAGTTGCTCCATCCTGATCTGTCGGGACTGGCCACAGCATTTTGTTGAAGCCCTGTCTGTGCTATAGTTAGCGATCCTAAGAACGGGGGTCAGACTGAATTTGAAGTTGAATCAGCGAGCTCGATGGAGAATCCCTCCTCCCGTGCCCGTTGAATACTTGAGCGCTTCCGGCTTTTCTACTCTGATGGCTCAGCTCCTCTATAACCGCGGTGTCAGGCCGGAGGAAATCGACCCCTTCCTGGCTTCCGACCACAGGTTGGAGGGCAATCCCTTTCTGCTTCCTGATATAGCACAGGCTGTGAGCAGGGTCTATAAGGCCTTGCTCTCCCGGGAGAAGGTTGCCATCTACGGCGACTTCGATGTTGATGGTGTCACAGCCACGGTTATTCTGGTCGAGGGGCTGTCGAGTCTGGGCGCTGATGTCACTCTCTATCTTCCTGACCGCTCCAGCGAAGGTCACGGGTTGAAGATTGCAGCTCTAGAGAGGATCGCTGCCCAGGGAGTGGCTCTGGTCATTACCGTTGATTGTGGTGTGACTGACCTCATAGAGGTAGAACGGGCTCAGCAAATGGGCATGGACATGATTATCACCGACCACCACATCCCCCCGGACAGGCTGCCTCAAGCTGTGGCTGTAGTTGACCCCAAGCGCAAGGACTCAGTGTATCCCCATCCCGATCTGGCCGGCGCCGGCGTCGCCTACAAGCTTTTGCAGGCACTGTTCCATAAGAACAGCAGAGAGCAATCGCTGGCCAGATTTCTCGACTTAGTAGCTCTGGCCACCGTTACGGACCTGTCGCCAATGGTGGGCGAGAATCGATACCTGGTGAAGGCAGGGCTGAGAGAACTCAATAATAGCTCCCGCCTGGGAATTCAAGAAATGGTCAAGTTGGCTGGGCTGAAGCTGGGTGAACTCGGCAGTGAGGATATTGCATGGGTACTGGGGCCGCGCCTCAACGCTGCCGGCAGGATAAACGATGCCTCCACCAGCTATAAAGTGCTGACCACCCAGTCGTCAGAGGAAGCTCGCCTCCTGGCGCTGGAACTGGAGAAGAAGAATGTCGAGCGGCAAAGGCTGAGCCAGGAAGGATTAAGCCGGGCCAGGGAGAGACTGACCGCCAAGCTACATCTGCCGGTACTGATGGAAGGTGACGAAAGCTACTTGGTCGGGATCATTGGGCTTGTTGCGGGCAAGCTTGTGGATGAATTCTACAAGCCCGCCGTCGTAGTCAGCATAGGTCCGGAGTTATGCCGGGGTAGTTGTCGCAGCATACCTGAGTTCAATATTGTCTCTGCTCTGGAGAATTGCCGTGACCTGGTTACCGCCTTCGGCGGCCACCCCCTGGCGGCCGGCTTCTCTGTGCCGCGCCGGAACCTGGCTGAGCTGGAGCAAAGACTTGTGGACTTGGCTACGGAGCAGTTGAGTCATCTTGACCTTCGTCCGCAACTGGCGGTTGATGCCGAGATTCCTCTGGCTGTCTTGGCGGGCGACACGTTTAATCTTATCCAGGAATTGGGTCCTTTCGGTCGGGGCAATCCGCAGCCGACCTTTCTGACGCGTCAGGTAGAGGTAGTAGAGTGTCGTAACTTCGGTGGCCGCGGCGAGTGGCTGAGATTAAAGCTGAAACAGGGAAATGTAACCTGGCGAGCAGTGGATTTCGAGTCGCGGAGAAAGCGAGAGGAGATTCCTTCCTGCATGGATATTGTCTACAAGCTGGAAAAGAGCCGCTGGAATGGCGAACAGGTGCTGAGTCTCAATCTTCTCGACTTCGCCTCAAGCTAACCAGCGAAGCATCTCAGGAGCTGTCGGCCTGCGGTTCGGACGGCTGGTACCTGCGTATTCTGACAATAAGCCAGGGCAGAAATACAGCCAGTATTGCCAGGTCAAGAACTTGTGCTTGATGAAGACTGAAGAGGAATGGCTCGGTAAGACGGAAGAACCTCAAGCCGAAATCAGCGGCGGCATGAAGGCAGAAATAAAAAAACACCAGACCGCCCGGGGGTTTGAATTTGCCCCGAAATCGCCAGACAATAGCGAAAACTGCCAGATTCAACCATATGGCGTAGATTTGAGTAGGGTATAGTGGAACAGTGAGACCGTTCTGATACAACGGGATGTGATTCCAGAATCGGGGGATGGTATCCCGGGCAGTATAGACTACGGCCCCGGGGAAATACTGAAAGGGACTGGGCTTGCCGTGGCAGCAGCCGTTTATCGTACACCCGATCCTGCCTATGGCTATAGCTAAAGGCGCCACCATAGCAACGGCATCGCCTATACTGAGCAGCGTGGAGAAGCGCATTCTCGTCACCGCAATATAGATCAACGCGGCTACGATGACGCCGACAATCATCCCGTTTTGAGCAAGACCAGCCAGGCCGACGATATCCTGGGGGTTTGCTATGAAACGCTCCCAGTCATTGATCACATGTGCCAGGCGGGCTCCGATAACGCCGCCGATAATACAAGAAAGGAAAAGCATGTAGAGGTCCTGTGTGATGCCCAGTTTTTTTGCTTGTCTGGGGATGAGGACTACCAGCAACGCAACCGCTATAGCCACCGCAATCCCGTACCACCGCACCTCCAGGGAGCCAATGGTGAAAGCAATCCGGTCTACGCGTATGATAAGCATCAGAAATCAAGCCCTGCAATCATAGTTCAAAACGCAAAACCATCCAACTTCTGCTCCGCACCTTTGCCTTTCACAAGATGGCATTAACAAAGACTCTAGCATCAAAGGGAGCCATATCCTCCAGTTTTTCACCGGTGCCGATATAAGAAATGGGTATCTTCAACTGATCGCAGATGGCAAGGACTATGCCGCCCCGGGCGGTGCCATCCAGCTTGGCCAGGAAGATGTCGCTGACGTCAACGGCTTCGGCGAAATGCCTGGCCTGAGCCAGTCCATTCTGGCCAGTGGTGGCATCCATAACCAGCAAGACCTGGTGAGGGGCTGAGGCATCATGCTTGGCCACCACCCTCTTTATCTTCTTCAGTTCCTGCATGAGGTTGAACTTGGTGTGCAGGCGACCTGCGGTGTCGATGATCACCGCTTGAGCATGGCGGCTGTAGCCGGCCTGGACGGCATCATAGGCCACCGCTCCGGGGTCACCGCCGGGTTGATGGGCAACGACTTCGGCACCTACCTTCCCTCCCCAGTGCCTAAGTTGCTCACTCGCTGCGGCCCTGAACGTATCTCCTGCCGCCAGGATAACTCGTTGCCCCTGAGACGTGAAAACATAGGCCAACTTGGCAATGCTGGTCGTCTTACCCGAGCCATTCACGCCTACCACAAGGATAACCCGGGGAGATTCCTCTCCTTCACGTACTCTGCCTGGAGCGCTATATGATTCTTCACCGCCTTCACCCTGAGCCGGTTTAGATTCTTCCCCTTCACTTCGTTCAGGGTCAGAATGACATGGAGTGAAGGACTCAGAATGAGCGGAGGTAAGGGGGGTCGAATGACAGGAAACTGGCGAGCGAGGACGGGTAGGTGTCCCGCTGAGCGGAGTGGAAGCCCTCGATGAAGGGACGCTTAGTAGACCTATCATCTCTTCTTTCAAAGCTTCCCTGATCTGAGATGAGCCTGACAGCCTGTCAGTTTTCACCCGTTGTTTGACTTTGCTCAGGAGCTTGCCTGTGGTCTCTACACCGACGTCAGCCGAGACAAGCAACTCCTCCAACTCCTCCCAGACCTCATCCCCGAAGGAGTCCCGGCTGAAGATGCTGGCTATCTTGCCGAACCAGGTTTCCCTGCTTCTCTTTACTCCCGATTCGGTCTTCTTAAACAGATCAAACAAGCTGCCTCCGTAATCGAGGGTGCCCGTATATGATAGCACAAGTGTAGACGACTTTTTAGCTGGCGATTTCTCGTCTTTCTGGCGAAGGTAGCTCTGGCTCTTTCCCCAGGAATAAAAGAGGATATACGATGTCGCTCAGGCAGCAAGGAATCCAGACTGCCAGAAATAAAATCAGGAAGATAAAAGGAAGCAAAGGAATCCAATCAGCAGCTATTCCAAATGCCATGATGTAGAATAAGGATGCCCAAGTACTTAACAACACGTGTCCGAAGTGTGGGATTCTGGTTGTTTGCCTCCAATAGCCGATTCCAATGCCAGCCAGCGCAAAGAGATTTATCCACCAGTGCTCAATAAAGGGGATATGACGCTCCATTTGGACATGGAGTAATGTTCCTCCTAGGTGAGGAATTAGGGCATCGCTTATCGTGGCTATACCGATCGAGCCTGTCCAGCCAATCAAAATCACAGCCCAGACCTTGCCTTTCTTGTATTTCATGTACATAGCAGTGGTTACAAGTGCGCTCAATAACACATGGACTGGGTGTAAGGTGTGAAAGATAGTGTCAGAAATATGGTGAGGAACGTTGCATAAAACTACTATGGCTATGATGATAATTCCCGTAAGAGCGCCAAGGGCTGTGAAGGGGATATGCTCTTTGAGTTCTTTTGTTATTCGCCTGACCATTTCTTATTTTGCTAGTGGGCTATTTGCTGTAACATTGGGAGCAGAGTCCGGAGAATTCGGAAAAATGATGTTCCGTATGAAAGCCAAGGTTCCGGGCGAAGTCGTTCTCCTCTTGACACAATTGCTTGTCAGCGAATTCTCGAATGGCTCCGCACTGCTGGCAGATCATGAAGCGATGGCAGCCCTCTATAGCAGCCAGGCTACACTTGACAAATCTGCCGCTGGATAGCACTTTGTGGGCTAGATTCAGGCTGCAGAGCAAATCGAGAGTGCGGTAGATGGTGACGTGGTTCAGATGCTTGCCTCTGGCTCGCAGAATATCCTGTATGTCGTAGGGCGAGAGCGGGCGTCCAATTCCCTCCAGCACCTCGAATACCAGCTTTCTCGGCTTCGTCGCCTTGTACCCCTGAGCCTGCAAGATTCGGATTGAATCCTGAACCACGGCAGTATTCTACATGGTGGAAAGCCTAAATGCAATATTATTGCAATTAGCTATTAAGAATGACCGTCTGGCTATTCTGGTCCTTTCCCCTCAAGCCACCAGTTCTGCAAGCAAGACTACGGCAGCTTCCTTATCCAGGGGCTGGTTGTTGTTGCCGCACTTGGGCGATTGCACGCAGGAGGGGCAGCCGTCAGTGCAGGGACATGCTTGTACGGCCTTCAAAGTGGCCTGCCAGAGTTCGCTTATCATTTCGAAGCCCTTTTCGGTGATGCCGATGCCTCCGGGGTAAGCATCGTAGATGAAGACCTGTGCCCTGCCGGTATCGGGATGAAGAGCAGTGGAAACGCCACCGATATCGTTGCGGTCACAGAGGGCAAACAGGGGGAGTATGCCGATGGCAGCGTGTTCACAGGCATGCAGGCCCCCGTGAAGGTCAAGCCAAGCGGCGGCTATCCTGTCGACCGCTTTGTGAGGCAAATCGAACCACAGCGCTTTCGTTGAAAAGCCCTGTTGCGGCAGAGCAAGAGGCTCCTCTCCAATGACCTCTTCGCTGAACTGCTTTTTCCGCTTGAAGCCAACTAGCGTGGTGGTGACGTCCACATCTCCGAAGCAGACCCTGACGCTATGACAATCTCTTTCCTTGAGCAGGTTCCTGACCCGGACGTCGGTTATATCCATCGTCTGGGTGTAGTAATCCTCGGAACTCGGTTCTGCCCAGGCAATGCGCCGCGCCAGATCGAGTTCCATGATAAGGTAGGATTCACCCCGGTGGAGATAGATGGCGCCGGGATGTACCTGAAAGAAGGCGACGCTGGCTTCCACCGTCTCCAGCATATGGCCCTGCCGACGGTCAATGATGGCATAGTTTTGCCCTGCTGCTGCGCTGATGTTTATGTCCTGAGCGGGATAGGAGACAGAAGGAGCCGGATGCCATCTCTCGTGGCGTCTTCTTAAGCTCCCTGCTTGTTCCAACTCGCTTAGCATAGCGCCGGTGTCGGACACGAAGAATTCCTGCTCTTTGTTGGTCAAGGGTTTCTCCCAGGCAGCGCAGAGGAGGTGAGGCTTCAGGATATAAGGATTGCCGGGATTGATTATGGCGTTGTCGAAGTTCTTGCTGAAGAAGAAATCCGGGTTGCGCATCAAGTACTGGTCGAGCGGGCTTTCCTGGGCGATGAGAAAGCTCAAGGAGGTGTCAGCAGTTCGCCCGCTACGTCCGGCCTGCTGCCAGGCACTGGCAATGCTGCCGGGGTAGCCTGTGAGCACGGTCGCCTCCAGGTCGCCGATGTTTATCCCCAGTTCCAGGGCTGTCGTGGCGACCAGACCGAGAAGTTCGCGGTCGAAGAACTGCTGCTCAATTCGCCGTCTGTCTTCGGGAAGGTACCCCGCCCGGTAAGGGCTGATCCTGCCTGAGAGAGAGGACGATAGATGTCCCCGGGTATAGATATAGATCAACTCGGTAAGCTTGCGAGTGCGGGCAAATACCAGACTACGGATACCCTTCCCAACAAGCTCAGTGAGCAGGAAAGCTGCCTCGCTGTTGGCACTGCGCCGGGCAGGCTTAGCCTCATCTAGAAAAGGCGGATTCCAGAAGGCGAAGTATTTCTCGCCGTGGGGTGAACCGTCTTCAACAATGGCATCAAAAGGCAGGCCGACAAGGTTCTGTGCATGCTCGTCGGGATTGGCGATTGTGGCCGAGCAGCAGATGAACTGAGGACTAGACCCATAGAAAGCACAGAGACGGCGTAACCTGCGCAGGACGTTGGCTACGTGAGAACCGAAGACACCTCGATAAATGTGGGTCTCATCCACGACAACATATTTGAGGTTGCGAAGCAGTCTAGACCACGATCGATGGTTAGGCAAGATGCCCAGATGGAGCATATCCGGGTTAGTGAGCACTATCCTGGCCTGTTTTCTTATGCTCGCTCTCTCATCTCGCGGTGTATCGCCGTCGAAGGTAGCCATAGCCTCCGGGGAGATTGCCTCGCCCCCCCCTGTCGGGCCTCGCGCCGATAGGGAGCAAGCGATTTGTCTTACACTACGTAGCTGGTCCTGGGCCAGAGCTTTGGTGGGGAAGACATAGAGAGCGCGGCTATCCCTGTCATGCAAGAGGGCATCGAGAGTGGCTAAATGATAACACAGGGTCTTGCCGCTTGCGCTTGGCGTGGCTATCACCACATTCCTCCCAGCCAGGATGGCATTCAAGGCTTTCGCCTGG
>JAUWOB010000052.1 GCA_030612345.1 Dehalococcoidia bacterium
GAAGACACGAGTGCTCGTCTTCACGCCAGGTGAGGGGATAAACCTGGCGGAGGAAGCAGGGGGTGACTATGGTGGAGCGGAGGAGCTTATCACTCAGATCGAAGATGGCTGGCTTGAATTTGATGTGTCTATTGCCACCCCTGATATGATGCCCAAGGTAGCGAAGCTCGGTCGTATTCTGGGGCGGCGGGGTCTGATGCCCAATCCCAAGTCCGGCACCGTGGTACCTGCTCAGGATCTGGCTCGCGTTATCGGTGAGGCTCGTAAAGGAAGATCTGAATTCCGTCTGGATAGAACGGCTATTATCCATCTGCCCATTGGCAAAGTCAGTTTTGACAAGGACAAGCTCTTAGAAAACCTAGCGGCGGCTGTCGAAGCTATCGTTAAGGCGAAGCCCAGCGGAGCCAAGGGGCAATACATTAGAACGGCGTTCTTGTCTACCAGCATGGGGCGGGGCTTTAAGCTGGATATCTCATCGGTGCTTGCCGTGTCGAGTTCTCTGAGCAGATAGCCAGACCGCCGGGTGCAATACCTACATGCGTAACCAACCGATCGGGTATTCCGGTTGTGGGGACAGCGTAGCTATTTCGGCGGGAGATGCAGGCTCGCGGTTTCAGTCCATCTTTCTGAACATCTTGCCCTTGGCTCCACACACGGGACAGGTATCAGGTGGTTCTTGCTCTGAGGTATAGCCGCAGACAGGGCACACATAGTAAGGATAAGTCTCTTTGGCGCCGCCCAGATCATCGAGGAGCTTCTGGTAAAGCCTGGCATGTACCTTCTCTACCTCGTTGGCATAGTAAAATGATCTTTCTCCCTCTTTGTTGCCTTCAGCCTTAGCAGCCTCCAGCATCTCAGGGTACATCTCCTTGAACTCGTGGCTCTCGCCGACTACGGCTTCAGCCAGGTTCTCCCTGGTAGTCCTTATCGCCTTGAGTGCTCTAAGATGATTGTGGGCATGAATGGTCTCAGCTTCGGCGGCAGCCCTGAACAACCTCGCTACCTGTGCATAACCTTCCCTATCCGCAGCAGAGGCAAAGGCGAGGTACTTGCGATTCGCCTGGGATTCCCCGGCGAAGGCGTCTCTCAAGTGCTTTTCAGTTCTTGGCATTCCGGTTATTCCTCGTCTCGCTACTGAACCCGGTCGGGCCAATGGGCGTACTATACTGGTAGTAACGACCAGCCGCCAGTTTGCATCCTGCGGAATCTCAGCGAGCTTGCAGAGTAGCCATCAGACTACAATATGCCTCAAGCTGCTGTGATGGCTTGCGGAGTAAAGCCGCCTGATCGAGGTTGACGAGATGCCCGTTGGATCGTGTTCTGCCCTTGTGCTCTTTCTCGTTAGTGAGGCACCATTTGATTTGCGTACTGCATGTGTCATACTTAGAGACAAAAGCGAGGCGATCTCTGGAGGCGAGGGGCCTCTGGAATGCTCAGACATGAAGGGAAGCGCGTAGTCAAACAATCTACCTTGCACAGGGGGTGAAAATGAAAGTAGCTAAGGTGAATGAGATGAAAGACCTCGACAAACGCGCTACCGCGGAGTTTGGCATCCCGGAAGAACTCTTGATGGAAAACGCCGGGCAGGCAGTGTACTTCGTCATATTGCAGGAGTTCGGCATGAAGAACAACAGATTCGTGGTCTTCTGTGGCAGTGGTAACAATGGTGGAGACGGGTTGGTGGTGGCCAGAAAGATTCACTCCAATGGTGGGGAGGTCAAGGTCTTGCTCCTGGACGATGCAAACAAATTCAGGGGATCGGCAAAGAGGAACTTTGAAATACTCTCGAAGATGCCTATAGAGATGTCCAGGGTTCACTCGGTTGACTCCATTAGATCTCAGATTCTTCATTCTGATGCCATCGTGGACGCCGTATTCGGCACAGGTCTTGTCCGGGGGGTCAGCGGGATATACAAGGATGTGATTCAACTGATAAACGAGAGTCAAAGTACAGTGTTTAGCGTTGATATTCCTTCGGGCATAAACGGCGACACTGGGGAGGTGATGGGTGCGGCGGTGAAGGCGGATTACACCGTAACTTTTGGACTTCCCAAGCCGGGGAATATGCTTTATCCCGGGTACGAGCACTGTGGCAAGCTGTATGTTTCGCACATATCCTTCCCGCCTGCTCTCCATGACTCCGACTCCATAAAGGTAGCGATAAACAGTCCCGTGGAGCTCCCGGAAAGGGCTAGAGATGCCCACAAGGGCAGCTGCGGAAAGGCTCTTTTTATTGCCGGCTCTCCGAGCTATTTCGGTGCGCCATACTTCTCCGCCCTATCTTTCCTCAGGGCAGGAGGCGGGCTTTCCTATTTGGCAACACCGAGATCCATCTCGCCACTCCTGGCCAGCAAGGGAAGCGAGATCGTCTTTCTTCCGCAGAAAGAAACCCCTTCAGGAAGCATAGCGCTGGAAAGCAAGGATGAGCTTTTGGAGTTCTCTCAGACGGTGGATATGGTAGTCCTGGGTCCCGGTCTTTCTCTGGCCGGGGAGACCCAGAAACTGGTGCGAGAACTGACCAGCGAAATCAACACGCCTCTGCTTATAGACGGCGATGGAATCAGCGCCATCGCTGAAGACATAGGAAGGGTAAAGAAGAGGAGAGCCCCCACGATACTTACTCCGCATCTGGGCGAGATGTCCGGAATAGCGAAAATGGGCATAAGCGAGGTTAACAGGAATAAGATCAGCCTTCTGCAACGCATGACAAGGGAACTCAATGCCCTGATTGTCCTGAAGGGAGCCCATTCGCTCATAGGATACCCCGACGAAACTGCTTTCATCAATGTAAGCGGCAATCCCGGAATGGCCACGGCTGGCAGTGGTGATGTGCTGACCGGGACTATTGCCGCCATGTACGGTCTGGGCCTAGCCCTTGAGGATGCAGTGAGAATGGGCGTGTTCGTCCATGGGCTTTCGGGCGATCTTGCTGCTGTGGACAAAGGTGAAGACGGGATAACGGCGCGGGACATATTGGACTATCTCCCCGAAGCGATGAAGCTCTATAGAGAGGATTTCGACGAGATCTCGGAGAATCTCTATGAGAGCATTTTGGTGGTGTGAAAGGAGTATGACAGCGTTGCCGGACGGAGGATGTCAGCCCCCGCCACTGTCATTCTGAAGGAGTCCCGATGAGATCGGGACGACGAAGAATCTCCGAGACCCTTCGCTTCGCTCAGGGTGACGGGAGGACTAGCGGAACTACTACGTGAAAGTCTGGCGAATAACGAGAGGAAGACCGAAGAATGAAGGCGATGGTGCTTAAGAACATCTCCGCAGTCGAAGAGAAACCCCGGGAGTTGATGGATCTGCCCGAACCTGTGCCCGGGAGAGGCCAGATTCAGGTCAGGGTCTCAACCTGTGGAATCTCTCGCACCGAGCTTGACGAAATTGAGGGGAGGGTTTCTCCTTCCAGATTCCCCATGGTCTTGGGTCATGAAATCGTTGGCAGGGTCGAACGCCTGGGACCGGGTGCAGGCAAGTTTAGGAAGGGCGATAGGGTAGGTATCTCCTGGATTAACTGGGCTTGTGGCCGCTGTTCTTTTTGTCTCAAAGGCGAGGAAAATCTCTGTGACAGGGCAAAATGGACGGGCAAGGATGCGTTCGGAGGCTATGCCCAATATACGGTGGTATGAGAGGACTTCGCCTATGCAATTCCCGGGAGGTTTGCCGATGTCGAGGCGGCTCCCCTTTTGTGTGCCGGGGTAATTGGCTACCGGGCCTTAAGGCTTTCAGGGATGCAGGATGGCAGAGTACTGGGGCTCTATGGTTTCGGAGCCTCCGCCCACATTGTCATCCAGGTCGGCAGGTATCAGTATCCACGCTGCAAGGTTTTCGTGTTTACCCGATCCCACCGGAAAGAACACCGGGACTTGGCCAATGAACTGGGAGCAGACTGGATTGGAGCGCCGGGCGATACGCCCCCGCAGAAGCTCGACTGTGCCATTGATTTCACTCCTGTGGGAGAACCGGTGCGTGATGCTCTGGGGAATCTGCAAAAAGGCGGAAGGTTGGTGGTAAACGCCATTCGCAAGGTCACCCTGATTCCCGAGTTAGACTACGCCGAGCATCTCTGGCATGAGAAAGAGTTGAAGAGCGTGGCCAATGTAACCAGAAGAGATGCCCAAGAATTCCTTCCCTTAGCGGCTCAGATTCCCATCATGCCTGAAACGCGGGAATTCCGACTGGAAGAGGCGAACGAGGCGTTGATCCTGCTCAAGGAAGGGAGAGTTCGTGGGGCGGCCGTCTTGAGGATTCCCGAGTAGAGGTGAAGCTCCTGTACTTCCGGTGTCAGGCATGCTCTGAACTTCTGCCTTGCCGCCTCGTTGCCCATGCAGTCGCTGGCAGTGAGACCAGCAGCAACAAGCCTACCATGGTTGTCTTCTCGGTGGGGGTAGTGTTGATGACTAAGGCGCTCATGGCCACAGCCGGCAGGAGGCCAACCCTCACTAATGGCTTCAGGGCCGGATGCTCAATTATGAACTCGGCCAATGGCGGGCTGACCGTGTAGTAGAAGTCCACGAAGGCCTGTCCCACCGGGCTGGTCAGCAGGTATCCATCTCTGAACTGACGCAGAATCTGTACTTCCTCTGCCCATGGGGTGCCGTAGGCCGCGGTGGCGATGAAGCACCTTCGGGGCGTCGTATCTTCCGGTGGTAGGGGATCGATGTCAGGTATTGCAGGGTCAGTGTCGGTAAGATGCTCCAGGACAAGCCATTCCAGGTACATAAGCGACTCTTCAGCTTCAACTATCTCGTTATAAGCCTCCAGGAACCGCAGTTCCTCGTAGAGCGGAAGCACCTCAGTGATTTCCGGATACACCTGGTTGAACCTGGCATCAATAGCTGCATCCGGTGTTCTACGACCATATACTGCTGAGAGCTTGTCAAGCTTCTCCTGCAGGGCCGAAAGCCTAAAATCGACCACCAGTCTTCTGAAGCTGTCCTTTCTGAACTGGGTGAAGAAGTACGAGTGGGGATAGTATCCCATAACGTCGAAGGCAAAGTCTCCTGCGTAGGCGGTTGAGGTGAAGGTGTGAGGAAATCCGAAGTTATGCCCTGCTTCATGGATAAATGTCTTTCCCAGCCCGGATTTGGGTGTGACACCATCCTCTTCGAAGTACCGGCCCACTTCCTGCATCACCAGTATCTGCCGACTTCCGCCCAATCCCGTATATTCTCCGCCGTACACCCACATACTCATGTTCTTCTCGAGATATACGTAAGCGTTGATTACCAGGTCCGCCGCTGTGAAGTCGAAATAGGATTCTCTATCATTGTGAAGATTGCGCCATATCTGCATCCCGTCGTAATAGGTCCAACCATCTTTCTTCTCTATCACTGCGCCGTCAAAAACGGCTTCTAGCTGCGGATGCTCCCCCAGATCCTCGAATCTGACCACGACTTCTACGTCCAGCCACGGTGCTAGATCCGCCAGTGCTTCTTCGTACAGTGTGGAGTTAGCTATCCAGTTCATGGCCTCATTATCATAGCCAAGGCCCGAAGCGTTATTGAGAACAAGTGTCTGAACTGAGACCGATTCGGCCCTCAGTACATCACTTTCGGTATAGAGACGCGGAGCAAGAAGATTTGCCAGACCGTCCTCTATCCATCCGGCCAGGTAATAAGCCAGAGCAGTTCTTCCCGGACCGGTGCTTACATCATGTGCGGCCAGGAAATCGCCGAGGTCGGCATCATAGTACTCGTATTCTGGCCCGCCTGCCGGAAGCCCCCACCAGGTCTTCGCCCAAGTAAGATACCATTGATGTGCTGAAGGATCTATGAAGAAGACCCTGCTTTGAGAGGTGAAACAGGCATACGGGAAGCCAACGTTTGTATTCAAGGCGTTGTCCCATTCCAGCCTCCAGAAATCGCGCAACCTGTTAGCCTCGAAGTCCAACTCCGTAACGGCATACCAGTGTTTTGAGCCAGGATCTGCTGAATCGAGTTCGGTGAAGTTCATGATATAGAACCAGTAGGTGGGCTCCAAATCGGCCCTGAAGGGATTTGCCACAAACCATTCCTCGACGGCAGTAGCGTCTACTGCTCTGCCGGATTGAGGTGTGAAGATCGACATCCTTGTGCCCGTTGCCTTCTGAATCTGTAATGCGCTGACATCTAATGCTGAGGTGGTGTCTGCCACAGAGTTTTCCAGAACAAATGTCTTCAAGGCATCGTAGTATGAGGAGTTCGCCAAATGGTAGCTCACGTTGAAGCCGTAGCTAATATCATAGTTCTCGTATCTAAACTGGTAGTGCTTCTCGAGGTTTGCATCGATCGTGTTTGTGTCAACTACTGCTTCCTCAAATCCAACGAGAACGATGTTGAGAGGGAAGACACGGGCAACGCCATGTGCCCATTCTTTCACTGGCGGGGGATCCATGAGCGGATACTCGTCCCTGTTGTCTCCGTCAATAACGTAAGCTATGTCGCCTATGCTATCGCTTCCGGGCAAATCTTGACCAGGACCGCTCTTTTCATCGCTGCCGGTGTATTCGCTCCAGTAGTTGCCGCCAAAAGGGTAATCATCATGCCAAATGTTTGTTGAAGCGTGGCTGTAGGCTTGTTGAGAGTTGTCTATGAAGGTGTTGTAGCAGATGATGTTGTGGGAAGAAGAATGGAGCATTATGCCGGCATTGCTGCTGGCTTCTATCTTGTTGCCCCTTATGATGTTATGGCTGGAATTCTGTTCCAGCACGATGCCGTAACCGT
>JAUWOB010000006.1 GCA_030612345.1 Dehalococcoidia bacterium
GTGGTGGTAGATTTCACTAATGCCGAGGTTTCCATGGCCGCCGCTCGCATTGCTGCTAAGCAAAGAGTCAATATGGTTATAGGCACTACAGGCCTTTCTGAAGCAAACCTGGCAGAAATCGAGCGATTATGTGAGGTCAGCAAGGTAGGTGCAGTAGTGGCACCCGACTTTTCTCTGGGAGCAGCACTTCTGATACATCTTTCGAGATTTGCCGCTAGGTTTTTCGACCACGCGGAGATTATCGAAATGCATCATGATAAGAAGACTGATGCGCCTTCAGGGACTGCCATGGCTACGGCCAGATCGATGGCGCAGGCGCACGGCAAACCGTTCATCTATCCTGAAGTTACGCGTGAAGTACTGAGTAATACTAGGGGAGGACAGATGGAAGGCATAGCCATCCACAGCTTGAGGTTGCCCGGATTTGTGGCCGGGCAAGAAGTTGTGTTTAGTGGCGCGGGTGAGACTTTGAGCTTGCGGCACAACGCAATAGGTCGGGAGTGTTACCTGCCTGGCGTTATCCTGGCAATCAGGGAAGTGACGAAACGTAAAGGACTAACCTATGGGCTGGACTCCCTGCTAACGCTGTAAAGAAAGGTCATGGAAGGATTCAACATAGCCATTGTTGGCGCAGCCGGCATTGTAGGACAGGAATTCATCAAGGTGCTGGAGCAGCGCAATTTCCCCGTAGCTTCGATACAGCTACTGGCCGCTGAGCATTCTTCCGGTGCTAAGCTCTTCTTTGATCATCAGAGAGTTGAGGTCAGGGAAGCGAAACGAGTGGCTTTTCGTGATGTTGATATTGCGTTTTTCCTTGCCGGTGCTGATACCAGTTGCAGGCTATCCCCTCTGGCTGTTGAAGCTGAAGCAGTGGTCATTGACAACAGCCCTGCTTTCAGGATGGACCCTTCCGTGCCTCTGGTAGTTCCCGAGGCGAATCCCGGGGATATTGAATGGCACAGGGGCATAATTGCCAGTCCGAGTTGCTCCACAGTGCAGATGACTGTCGCGCTTTCTCCCTTGCACAGGATCAATCCCGTGAAGCGGATCGTGGTCAGCACCTACCAGGCGGTGTCAAGTAGCGGCGCTGCTGCCGTGAAGGAGCTGACAAATCAGTCGCGGTTAGTGCTGGAGGGACGCCGTATTTGTCCTCACGTCTATTCTCATCAAATAGCCTTTAATCTGCTTCCAGAAATCGATGTCTTTCTGGATAATGGATATACCAAAGAAGAACAGAGAATGGTGGAGGAAACACGGAAGATACTGCATGCTGAGAAGATGGCTGTTTCGGCTACCTGTGTGCGAGTCCCTGTTTATTTCGGCCATGGCCAAGCAGTTAACGTAGAATTCAGTTCACCCATTACTCCCCAAGAAGCAAGGGGGGTTTTGGCCCAGTCTCCCGGGATTAGAGTGCTTGATGACCCTAGCGTCAGTTTCTACCCTCAACCCTGGGCTGCCAGCGGGTCAGACCATGTATTTGTGGGCCGAATCAGAAAAGATGTCTCACATCCCAACGGGCTTGTTATGTGGATAGTGGCTGACAACCTGCGCAAGGGATCAGTGCTCAATGCCCTGCAGATTGCTGAAGAGGGCATAGAGAGAGGTTGGATAAGCTCTAAGAGTGGTCTTGAAGCAGGTCAAGCCAATAAGCCGGGGTAGAGCTCGGCCGCGTGTCAGCAGCGATGATCTCATACAGGCGACACCAGGCGACCGTGCGACAGATTGGCTTATCCTCAGGAGTCGACGGTTGATGCTTGCCGATTGAGGGCTTCGGCCGCTATTACTTGCTCGCGGCCCGGTCCTACGGAAACGAGGCTGATGGGGCAGGCAAGGAGCTCCTCAAGCCGGGACACATATTTGCGAGCCCCCGCCGGGAGCTTCTCAAACCTCCGAGTTCCACTAATCGATCCTTGCCAGCCCTCCAACTCCTCGTAGATAGGTCGGCACTGTTCCAGCGTGGCTACATCGGCGGGGAAGGAAGTCAGGATCTCGCCATTGAACTCGTAGGCGGTGCATATTTTGACTGAGCGAAAACCATCATAAATGTCGAGGTGAGTCAATGCGATGTCGCTGAGGCCGTTTATCTGAACGCTGAAGCGACCGGCCACGGCATCAAACCAACCGCATCTGCGAGGCCTGCTTGTAGTAGCACCATACTCATGAGCCTTTGTTCGTATGAGGTCACCGGTTTCATCCTTTAGCTCCGTGGGCATCGGACCGGCACCGACTCTGGTGTTATATGCTTTGAACACCCCCACGACACGATCGATCTCCCGAGGGCCCAGGCCTGCTCCGATACAGCCCGCTCCAGCCAACGGCGAAGAAGAGGTCACATACGGATAGGTGCCGAAGTCAGGGTCAAGCAGAGCCCCCTGGGCGCCCTCCAGAAGAACGAATTCTCCCTTTGCCGCCGCTGCGCGGATCATGGAGCTAGTCTCGCGGATGAAAGGAGCTAGCTGCTCCCCGAAACGACAGTATTGGTCATAGATCTCTTCTAACGATAGCGGCGGAGCCCCGTACACTTTGGTCAGAATGGTATTCTTTAACTCAAGAGCCGAGCTCAACCGGCCTCGAAATACATCGTTATCCAGCAAATCTCCGGTCCGAATTCCCAAACGGGCTATCTTGTCGGCGAAAACAGGCCCGATCCCTCTGTGTGTAGTACCCAACGCATCCTTACTACGCGTTTCCTCCTCCAGCGCGTCGAGCAGAGTATGATAGGGCATGATCAGGTGTGCTCGGTCACTAATGAAGAGCCGGCTTGTAGACACACCATGGCTCTGCAGGTCGGCTATCTCCTGTAGCAGCACTGTGGGGTTTATGGCCACACCATTGCCGATAATGCATGTCACCTGGGCGTTGAAGATACCGGAAGGGACAAGATGCAGTCGGAACTCACCGTAGGGATTGATCACAGTATGGCCAGCATTATCTCCCCCGGAGAAACGGGCTACTATAGTAGCTTTCTCAGCTACGTGATCTACTATTTTGCCGTTGGCTTCGTCACCGCAGTGCCCTCCCACAATAGCTACAACAGCCACTTAATCACCTTTGATCCTTCCTTGCTTCCACAGGTGAACCAACCTCTGAGCCACAGTGATAGACACGAAGACCGCAAGAATACATAAGGCAACAAAAACCTGATCTATCAGCAAGCCCAATGCTAATACTATAACCCGTTCTGCTCTGGTAAACAAGCCAACCTGACACTGCCAGCCCAGTCCTTCTGCCCTAGCTCTTATATAGCTGATCAGAAACGAACCGGTTAAGACAGCGAGAATGAGCCCGATTTCCTGGCTGGCGCCATCCTGTGATACATACCAGATCAGGAGACCGGAGAGTATTGCTGCTTCGGAGATGCGGTCAACTACCGAGTCCAGAACTGCGCCAAACTTTGTAGTTTGCCTGGTGAAGCGAGCCAGGGCTCCGTCAAGCAGGTCAAACAGACCTGAAACCAGGACCAGCGCCCCGCCGAGAAGGAAGTAGCCCCTAGCGATGACACAGGCTGCAACTATGTTCAGGGCCAGGTTAATAAGGGTAAGAGTATTGGGCGTTATGCCGCTCTTACTCAAAAGCGCGACTGTGGGATCGGTAATACGAAGGGCCAGTTTCCGTCGAGTGTCCGCTAGGTTCATCAGGCTTGTCCAGCTAACCGACTATGCCTGCCCTTTGCAGGAAAGCGACTACTCCTTGTATCTCCTCTTCGTCATTCCACTCGCCGATTTCGCAGACTCTTACTATTCCCGCAGGCAAATCTCTGGCTATCATCTCCCAATTCATGTCTCCCTTTCCTGGGGCGTGGTGATCGGAAATGCCCAGGACATCGTGCAGATGGATGCCGACCATTCTAGGTCTGAACCGTGCAAGCCATGCTGCATGCGAATTAAATCCAAGCCGCTCCTGCACTTCCGCGTGTCCTACGTCATGCCAGTAGCCCACCGCACTTTCTGGCACTGCGTTAAGTAGCTCTGCCGCTTCGTCCAGACTGGGTATCTCGTGAAGATGGAATCTTGTCTCAATTCCCAGCATTATACCTTTTCGCCGGCCATATTTGCCAAGCTCTTGAAGGCTTTTTTTTGCTGCATCAAGGTAGGGGGGAGCCTGGGACATGCGTTGGCGGACTAGCTCGTCTCTAACCGGGGTCTGCTCTAGCGTCTGCCCGCAACTCCGGGTGTATAGTCTGCGAAGTTCATCCTCCAGACTTAGATCGATCGGCACTTCGCCCATATGAAGGACGACGGCCTTGGCCTTCAAATCCGAGGCAAGGTCTACGGTTTGCCTGGCGAAGCTCACCGCCTCAGTTCGCTCGCTCTCGTCCAGAGAGCTTAACGACAGCTTGCTTGTGGGGGCTCCTCTGGATGACAATGCCGCCGGACAGGGCGAATGAACGCTTGATATAGGAACTGCAGTTTCGATGAGCTCACCAAGCATCTGACCGGAAATCCAGTGATTAGCCTCTATGTGAGTGAATCCCAGTTCCTCGGCCTTGGCGACAAACCCAGCCATGTGGCCAAATCTATCTTTAGCCCACATGGTGGAGAGGGCAACTATGAGCAAGTCGCTACCTTCGTCAAGCGCACCAAGCTCCGGCAACTAAGGTCGCAGACAAGTTTCTTGTTGGGAGGAGTTGCCCGGAGCCATACTCCCGACGCAAATGCGCCTTATCCCTCGATCTCAACGGCCTCTGGCTCCGGCAGACAGATGGGGCATTCTTGTCCTTGTCCTGCGATGAATGCCTCGGTTCTTATGCGAGCCTCTTCGTCAGAATACTGAATAGGCGGAGATTTCATGAAATAAGCTGCGGGCCCCACGATCGTCCCGCTTAAGCCACGATCCAGGGCTAGTTTGCAGCATCTTAAGGCATCGATAACCACCCCGGCCGAATTAGGGCTATCCCATACCTCCATCTTCAATTCTATGCTCAGAGGGACATCGCCAAAGGTGCGCCCTTCCATCTTCAGGTAACAGAATTTGCGGTCTTCTAGCCAGGGCACATAGTCACTGGGACCTACATGGATGTTATCAGGATCGAGTACATAGTCCAACTGAGAAGTAACGGCATCGGTCTTGGAGATCTTCTTGGATTCGAGACGCTCTCGTTCCAGCATGTTGTAGAAATCGGTATTGCCACCGAAGTTTAGCTGGTAAGTTCGCTCCAGCCTGACGCCGCGGTCACGGAAGAGCCTGGTCAGCAGCCGATGGGTGATCGTGGCGCCGACCTGAGATTTGATGTCATCGCCGATAAGGGGAAGTTTGCGCTCGGCAAACCGATTCTGCCAATAAGGTTCACGCGCAATAAAGACAGGTATGCAGTTGACGAAACCACAGCCCGCAGTCAGCACCTGCTCCACATACCACTTAGTTGCCTCCTCGCTTCCTACAGGTAGATAGCTAATCACCACGTCAGTTTCGCTCTTCTTGAGGATTTCTACGATATTGGCAGTCGGGCCCGGCGCCTTGATGATGATCTGAGACAGATACTTGCCGAGTCCATCGTGAGTCATACCCCGCTCGACTCGAACACCTGTCTTGGGCACATCACAGAACTTGACCGTGTTGTTTGGTTTGGCGAGAATAGCCTCAGCCAAATCCTTGCCTACTTTGTTCTTGGCAATGTCAAAGGCAGCCACGAAGTTGATATCAGCTATATGATAGCCTCCCACGTTAACATGCATCAGACCCGGGACGGATTCACCTTCCTTAGTATTCCTATAGTAGTGAACTCCCTGCACTAAGGAAGAGGCACAGTTGCCAACACCTATGATGGCTACGTTTATTGTTCCCATTCTTACCTCCGTTCTATGAATGTGGAATGCTCACTCCGGCAGTCAAGTCCAATCACCTGTAACTACCTCTGTGCTGCGCATGGGCAGATTCACTGAACTGCTGGCTCACCATATGCCTAACGACTAGGCTCCGGGCGTCTTTGTCCCTCTTTGCCCCGCGTTCGAAGGAATATGCCTGCATTGAAGAACACCGGGGCCTCAGGACCAGAACACCGTGTACCCTCCTGTAGCCCACTTTATACATATTTGTCGGTGTTAGTGTCAATATCCTCAAAGCGATCCCAGCGAAGGCGAACACATCTACTCAGTGGCCGTGAGTTCCGTCATCAATCTGAGCAACTTCGCTCCTCGCTCAATGGAATCATCATAATGAAAGCTGAGTTCCGGCGTATGTCTCAAATTCAAGTGTGCCGCGAGTTCCTTGCGCAAGAATCCTGACGCCTTGTTAAAGCCGGCCAGCATATCTTGTTTGTTTATCTCGCTGCCCAGGGTGCTGACAAATACCTTGGCATATTTGAGGTCAGGCGAAACGGCGACCTCTGTTACTGAGATAAGCCTGCTCAGTCTGGGGTCATTGACCTCCCGCTCAAGCAGTTCACTGATCTCCCGCTGAATCAGTCTACCTATTTGTTCACTGTGCCTGCTCATCTCAGTCATCCATCCAGGCAGTAACGTTAACCTATTCTTTCCTTTCGGTAGAACTCAATGATATCGCCGACCTGAAAATCGACAGTCCCTTCTATGCCCAAGCCAGCTTCGAGGCCAGCCGAGACTTCGGCAACATCTTCTTTGAAACGCTTTAGACTGGAGACTCGAGAGTCAGAGACGACCTTGTTGCGGTGTAATACCTTAACTTGGGCATCTCTCCATGCGTTCCCTTCCATCACATAAATCCCGGCCACTTTTCCCAGCTTGCTGCTGGCGAAGACAGCCCTGACTTCAGCGCGCCCGCCCAGTACTTCACCATAAGTCGGCTCAAGCATCCCTTTCAGCGTGCTTTCCACGTCTTCTATGAGCTTGTAGATCACGTCGTAATGTTGGATGCCCACCGCCTCCACACTAGCTAGCTGTGTTGCTCCGGGTGAGGCGGGACTGTTAAAACCTATGATAATGCCTTTTGAAGCCGAAGCCAAAAGCACATCGCTCTCGGTGATGCTCCCACTGGCAGCATGGATGACCCTGGCTTTTGCCTTCTCTGTGCCCAGTCTCTCTATCGAGGTCTTTATGGGTTCGATGCTACCCTCGACATCCGTCTTCAAGACTATGTTCAGTTCCCTAAGCTGCCCGTCACTTATCTGGCTGGAAAGAGCACTCAGACTCAGAGTGGGATGTGGCCTACGATATTGCTGTTTTCCCACAAGGCTTCGTGCTTCATGCTCATCAGGAAGCACGATAAAAAGGTCTCCCGATTTCGCCACATCCTTCAGGCCCAGAACTCCGACCGGAGTGGACGGTTCAGCTTTATTAACTCGCTTCCCTTTGTCATCAAACATGGCTTTTGTCTTCCCCCAAGCAGCGCCGGCTACCACGACATCGCCCAGTCTGAGGGTGCCCTTCTGAACGAGAAAGGTGGCTAGGGGGCCTCTAGTCTTGTCCAGCTTAGCCTCGATCACTACTCCTTCTGCCGCGCTATCAGGATCAGCCTTTAGTTCTAATATGTCAGCAACCAGGAATAGGTTTTCCAGCAAATCCCCTATTCCTTGTCCTTGCTTGGCTGATATGGGCACACAGACCGTGTCGCCGCCCCACTCTTCGACAACCAGACCTAAATCGGCGAGTTGCTGTTTCACTCGCTCAGGGTTAGTATCGGGTTTGTCAATCTTGTTGATCGCAACTACGATGGGCACCTTGGCAGCCTTGGCGTGATTCACGGCTTCCACAGTCTGGGGCATAACGCCATCGTCAGCGGCAACCACCAGAACCACGACATCAGTTGCTTGTGCCCCTCTGGCTCTCATGGCAGTGAAAGCTTCATGCCCCGGCGTGGCCAAGAAGGGGATCTTGCGCCCCTCCACCAGAGCCTGGTAGGCACCAATATGCTGGGTTATAGCTCCCGCTTCCTGAGCAGTGACGTTGGTCTTTCTGATGGCATCAAGAAGGCTGGTCTTGCCGTGATCCACATGTCCCATCACGGTAACCACGGGAGGACGAGTTGCTAGTTTGGCCTTCCCTCTTTTCTTGCGGGAAGGCAAGGCCACACGCTCTTCTGCGGCTTTAACACCATAGCCCAAGTCCGTAGCTGTTGTGCTCGCGGTATCGAAGTCGAGGGTCTGGTTAATATTGACCATGACCCCCTTGCGCATGAGAAGTTTGATTATCTTTACAGGCTCTACTCTTAATACGTCGGCTAGCTGCTTCACAGTTATGGAAGGAGGAAGCTCAAGTTGTGGTGGCTCTTCCTTCAACGCCGGTTTCTTCTTATCCAAGTCTAGCTTTCCTCCGATAGGTCATAACTGCACTGAAGCAAGTCTTGTAGATTGTCAGGACTGAGCTTTGTTCGCAGAGCATATGCTAGGCGATCTTTCTTCAGCATCAGTTCCCAACAGGCCCTATTGGGGCACAAGTAGGCACCCCTGCCCGGCTTCTTCCCCGATATATCTACTTGGGCAACTCCGTTCTCAGCACACACTAGGCGAACTAAGGATTTCTTCTCCCTAATCTGTCGACAAGCTATGCAGGTACGCTGAGGCACATGCTTATTCTTGGATGTCATCATCCGCAAGGCCGTCATCTCGCTCCTTATACTTTATCACCTTCCCCTTTCTTTTGCCTGTAACTCCGCTCTTGTCCTTGTCCGCTATTCTCGTTTTTAGCGCCGCTAATAGGATGTCTTCAGCAAAGCGAATCTGTTCTTCTTCAGTCTTCTCGCCTGGAGCTTCTGTGATTGTCGGGAATTCCACCGGCTCTTCCAGTACGATCTCCTCAACTGGCGTGGCTTCCGGCGGCTCCGTTTCTACCAGTTCAGGGGCAATGGCTTGCGCTATCGGCCCCGGCTCTTGTCTGACAGCCCTTTCCACTTCAATAGCAGCGACGCTCTTGATATCGATGCGCCAGCCTGTGAGTTTCGCTGCTAGCCTGGCATTCTGTCCTTCTTTTCCTATGGCCAGAGAGAGTTGTTTATCAGGAACAACCACGGTAGCCGTGTTTCTCTCCTCGCTGATCCTGATGGTTGCCACCTGGGCCGGGCTAAGGGCGTTAGAGATAAACACCCCGGGATCGTTATGCCACTGGATTACATCTATTTTCTCGCCGTTCAGTTCGTTGATGATGCTTTGCAGCCTTATGCCCCTGGGGCCAAGACAACAACCCACAGGGTCAATGCGCTCTTGAGCAGTGGCCACTGCCACTTTGGTACGGTGCCCAGCCTCGCGAGCGATAGCTTTCAACTCCACAATTCCGCTGTGCACTTCGGGGATTTCCAGTTCAAAGAGCATACGTATCAGGTTGGGGTGAGAGCGTGAAACTATTATCTGAGGCTCCTTTCCTCCCTGGGCTATCTCAAGAAGATAGAGCTTGAGTCGCTGTCCTCTGTAATAGTGCTCATTAGGAACCTGTTCATTCAACGGAAGTATGGCCTCTGTTCTATTCAGCCTGACATAGATTCGTCTGGGCTCGGTGTATTGAACTGTCCCGCTGACAAGCTTCCCTGCCCTATCGGTCAGTTCCTCGTAGATAATGCGATGCTCTGCTTCTCGTAATCGCTGCAGAACGACCTGCTTCGCTGCCTGAACAGCGATGCGGCCGATATTCATGGGCGTGCATTCTATGCTGACTACATCGCCAACCTGCGCTGTAGATCGCGATTTCCGAGCTTCGTCCAGGGAGATTTCCCGATCTGGATTCGTAACTGATTCGGCTATGACCTTCTGAACATAGAAATTGATCTCGCCGACATTAGGATCGACTTTCACCAGGACATCTTGTTCCACAGTGGATGTTTCTCTCTTATATGCCGAGACCAGTGCTGATTCCAGGGCAGCCAAGATCACCTCTTTAGGCAAGTTTCGCTCAGCCGATAGCTGAGTAATCGCAGCCCTCAGTTCTGTTTTCATCTTCCTATTCCTGTCTGCTCTCTTGCATTTAACAAATAAGGTGGGTAATCCCCACCTTATTTCAGGTCCCTTTATACTGCAATTTAGCATATTCACCCCGAAAATGCAAAGGCTTGGCTAAATGGCTTATAATGGACAATCAACCAGCCTGGGAGAAGACATGTTAGCCTTGGAAGGCGTGAAGATTCTGGACTTGTCGAGGGTGATTCCCGGCACATTTTGCACGATGCTCCTGGGCGATTTGGGCGCTGAAGTCCTCAAGATCGAGGCACCCGCGACATCTGAGTTTCCGGGTTCATCGAGCTCTCCTCAAGAGGCGAGCAACCTAAAGCAGGCAGCTTACTATGCTCCTAATCGCAATAAGAAGAGCATCGTGGTTAACCTGAAGTCGGAGGCGGGACAGGAGATATTCTACCGCCTTTCTCAGCACGCGGATGTCGTTGTTGAAGGTTTTCGGCCCGGAGTAGCCAAACGCCTGGGTATAGACTACGAGACCATAAGCAAGCTCAATTCTAGGATCATCTACTGCTCGCTGAGTGGCTATGGTCAGGAGGGGCCTTACCACGCCTTTCCCGGACATGATATCAACTACATAGCTATGGCTGGCATTTTAGGTTTGATCGGGTCTGGTGAAGGGCCTCCGGTTATCCCCTTGAATCTGGTCGCGGATTTTGCCGGGGCAGCGTTATATGGAGCTTTGGGTATTTCAGCAGCCCTGCTGGCTAGAAACAACACGGGCAGGGGACAATATGTGGATGTGGCCTACGTGGATGGAGCAGTGTCACTCATGACCTGGTTTGCCTGTGGTTACTTCTTTGATGGGTCGGTACTGAAGAGGGGGCAATCCTGGCTGCACGGCGCCTATCCCTATTACGCAGTGTACGAAACGAAGGACGGCAAGTATATTACCATTGGCTGCCTTGAGCCGCATTTCTGGGAGAACCTGTGCCGGTTACTAGGAAAGGTGGAGTTCATCCCGTATCACTTCGCCTTCGATCACACCTTTCACAAACCGGAAGATGAGAAATGGGATGAGATACGTGCCTTTCTGAAGGAGGTCTTCCTGACCAAGACAAGAGACGAATGGTTTGAACTCCTTATTCATAATGACGTCCCTGCCGGCAAAGTCTATGCACCACATGAGGTTTTTAGTGACCCACAGGCGCTTCATCGCCAGATGGTCATTGAGGTGGACCATCCGGTTCTGGGTAAGATTAAACAGGTCGGGATAACTCCCAAGTTGTCAGACACGCCGGGCAAGGTCAGGAGCTTGTCTCCGCTGCCTGGAGAACACACCGATGAAACACTGGAAGAACTAGGCTACGAGCGAGAGGAGATTGAGAGTTTGCGGCAGGCAGGCGTAGTCTACTAGAGGAGTCGGACTATGGAAAACGAATGCATTTTCTGTCGAATCGTGGCCGGTGAAGTCCCTAGCGATGTAGTCTACCAGGATAAGGACTGTCTGGCCTTCAGAGACATCGCACCTCAAGCGCCCACACACTTGCTTATCATACCGAAGGGTCATATCGCATCTCTGGCTGAGCTTAGTGAGGGGCAGCAAGAACTGGCCGGACGTCTGATAATCATAGCTAAGAATCTAGCTGAGAAGGAAGGATTGGCGGCGAAAGGTTATCGCCTGGTTGTGAACTGCGGCTACGAGGGAGGGCAAGTTGTGCCACATCTTCATCTTCACCTTATCGGGGGCAGGAAGTTGGGTGCCAAGCTTGGTTGAGAATCACAGGGACATCAGCCTGACTGTTAATTCCTCTACGGCTTCATCCGGGGTGGATGCCCCGGCAGTGATTCCGATGTGCCTTCTACCCACAAGCCAGGATTCGTTCAGATCATCTGCGCTTTCTACCAGATGAGTCTCCACCAGAGGAGAGCATGTTTCAACGAGGTGCCTGACATTGGCACTGTTGCTTCCGCCTATCACTATCATGAGCTCACAATTGCGGGCTAATGTCACGGCCGCATCTTGTTGTCCCTGGGTGACTTGACATAAAGTGTTGACGAGGCGCATTTCCTCTGTCTCGGGACCCAGCGTGCTGATAAGCTGCCCGGCGAATCCGAAAAAGGCAGAGGGGGTTTGGGTTGTCTGAGAGATAATGCCCAGGCGTGCTTGTAGCTTTCGGGAAATGTCTAGCCGGTTGACGTCAAGGGCAGCTATACCTCTGTCTCCCGCCCAGCCTAGCAGTCCTTTCACCTCAGAGTGTTCTGCTTCTCCGAATATGATGACGTCACAACCAGCTTGGGCTAGTTCTTTGGCTGTCTTCTGCGCTTTGCGCACTATGGGACAAGTGGTGTCAATGATAGCGATGTGACGGGCCCTGATCTCAGATAGCACCGCCGGGCTGGTGCCATGAGTGGTTATGGCCAGGATTTTGCCTTGCGCTTGGTCGAGACCATCAACAGGCTCTACTCCTAGATTGGCCAGTGCTTCCACTAGCAGGCGATTGTGTGCTAGCGGTCCCAGTGTCTCTATTCGTCCGTGCCTGCCAGTTGCCTCTTTCAACAGCTTCATGGCCCGCCTGACGCCAAAGCATAGGCCCAGCTTTTCAGCCTTCTCGATCCTCAGCTTTTCCATAATCGCCTCGATATTCCGGCGGCAGCAGAGCGGCGATCTCCTCCATCAGGAGTGCGGTCAAGGACTGCATTTGCGATCTGCTCAGCCTGCCGGCAGCCGGAGGGAGCTTGAACGGCTTGCCGATATTGATGACTATGCCGGGACGTTTCCATAGCCAGCTTATGCCTGTGAGCTTATCTGTGCCGATGATGCCGACGGGAAGAAGAGATGTATCCGTCTTCAAGGCTATGACTGCCGAGCCCGGTTTGCCCTTTCTAAGTTTACCGTCGCGACTTCTGCGGCCCTCCGGGAACATCCCCAGGCCTCCTCCCTCCTCCAATGTGTTTCTGGCACTGTCGAGTATCTTCTGTGTCTCACCGATCTGCCCTCCGCGGCGGATGGGAAAAGCTCCGGCCCAGCGAACCCAAAACCCCAAGAAGCGAGAGCGAAAGAGTTCCTCTTTGGCCATGAAAGTGATCCATCGCGGGCAACTAAACTGAAGGAAAATCGGGTCCAGGACATGAACGTGATTAGCGACCACAATCAGTGGTCCGGTTAGAGGTACGTTCTCTCTGCCTTGAGCTTTCCAGCGGAAAAGGATATTGAGCAAAGGTCTACATGTCGTTAAGATGAACCTCTGAGAAAAGGTCATGGACTCATCGTCAAAACGTATATCTTGTCTACGATTTGTTCTAATGTGAAGCCCTCTGTATCGATAATCACGGCATCCTCAGCCGGCCTAAGCGGGGAGATGGTTCTCTGCATATCCATTCCATCTCGCCTCTTCAGATCGTCCAGAACGGTCTCCAGGCTGGCATTCTCTCCGCGCTCCGATAGTTCCCTGTAACGGCGCCGTGCTCTCTCTTCCGGCGAGGCGGTGAGAAAGATCTTCAGCTCTGCCCAAGGTAGAACTACTGTGCCGATGTCCCTGCCCGCCATTACTACTTCTCCCCGCCGGGCCAGTCTGCGCTGCTCCAATATCAATGCTTGGCGTACGCCTGCTATCCTGGAGGTCAGGGAAACCCTTTCTTCTACATCAGGGCGAAACAACTTAGAAGAGACATCTTCGTCGTCAACGAAAGGTGTGAGCAAACATCCCGATTTAACCGGCACGAAATCGAATCTAGTGGTATTGGCCAGCTGACAAAGCTGCTCTTCGTCATCCGCTGGGATACCGGCCTTGAGAACCTGCCACGTGAATGCCCGGTACATTGTGCCGGTATCGAAGAAAGTGTAGCACAGCCTTCTTGCCAGCAGTGAGCCCACACTGCTCTTGCCAACTGCCACCGGACCGTCCAGAGCAATGAGCCGTGGTTTCAAATTCCCCCCATGATATCATGCTGAGCCAGACTGTCAAGCTACGAACAACCATTAGGCCCAAGACCAAGCTCAAACCACAAGTACGGAACGATAGTAGCTTGATTGCTCACAGCGGTTATCACCGAATCCGTCCGGGATGTCGAGACACCCATACATTGGGCCTAATAACGAACGGGGGTCGAGGATTTGCCTTAGTTGTGAATTCAGTTTAGAATAACTCGATTCGTGAGGAGGAGTCTATATGGGCACAATTGCCGAACGGCTAAAGGAGCTGGCGAACAGAGAAAGGAAGGAAAGAGCCTTGGGCGGTGCGGAGCGGGTGGAAAAGCAGCATAAGTCGGGGAAGTTAACCGCTCGTGAAAGGGTCGACCTGTTTTTCGACCCGGGCAGCTTTCACGAGCTTGATTTGTTTGTTCAGCATCGAGCTACGCTCTTTGGCATGAACAAGGTTGCCGTCCCCGCGGAGGGGGTCGTCACCGGATACGGGATGGTGAATGGGCGCCCCGTATGTGCTTTTTCTCAGGACTTCACCTCGATGGGGGGGACGCTCGGTGAGATGCACGCTAAGAAGATATGTAAGGTAATGGATTTAGCCATGAAGTGTGGCATTCCCATAGTAGGCTTTAATGACTCTGGAGGGGCTCGGATTCAGGAAGGTGTCGATGCCCTTTCAGGCTATGGGCAGATATTTTTCCGGAATTCCGCAGCCGCGGGGGTTATTCCCCAACTCTCGGCGATAATGGGGCCTACTGCCGGGGGGGCAGTCTATTCACCCGCCATGACAGATTGGGTATTCATGACGAAGGAAACAAGCTACATGCACATTACCGGCCCGGCAGTTATCAAACAGGTTACAGGGGAAGAGATTACTTCTGAAGAGCTGGGCGGTGCTATGCCTCATGCCACTAAAAGTGGTGTATGCCATTTTGCCTGCGATAGCGATGCTCAAGCTATTGAACTCGTAAAAAGACTTCTGAGTTACCTTCCTTCCAGTAATAGGGAAGGCCCCCCTTTAGTTGAGCCTACTGATGATCCAAACCGTAGTGAGCCTACTCTTGACACCATAATACCGGACGAGTCCAACAAGGTTTATAATATGAGAGATGTTATAAAATCCATTGTGGATAATGGTGAAATACTTGAACCCCATTATCATTATGCTAAGAACGCCATTATTTGCTTTGTCAGGCTTAATGGTAGAACCGTAGGCGTTATCGCTAATCAACCAATGCATCTTGCCGGGTGTCTTGATGTCAATGCCTCGGATAAAATCACTCGATTTATCAGGTTCTGTGATGCCTTCAACATTCCACTGCTTACCATTGCCGATGTCCCTGGTTATTTGCCAGGGAAAGACCAGGAATGGCTGGGAATAATAAGACACGGGGCTAAGCTTTTGTGGGCTTACTCCGAG